>DATGLO010000027.1:0-5158 GCA_035294105.1 Allostellaceae bacterium | reverse complement strand
ATGCGGCCGATCTGGATGCGTGCGCGATCGTGCCGCATCGCGTCCTTGAGGCGCCGCTCGACCGCGCCGTTATGGCGGTGCTCTTCCATGTCGATGAAGTCGATGACGATAAGGCCGGCGAGATCGCGCAGCCGCAACTGGCGCGCGACTTCGTCGGCGGCTTCGAGATTGGTCTTGAGCGCCGTCTCCTCGATGTTGCGCTCGCGCGTCGAGCGGCCGGAGTTGACGTCGATCGCAACCAGCGCCTCAGTTGGGTTGATGACGATGTAGCCGCCCGAGCGCAGCTGCACGATTGGCGAGTGGATGGCGTCGAGCTGGCCTTCGACCTGGAAGCGATGGAAAAGCGGCACCGAGGGGTCGTTGTAGAGCTTGACGCGTTTGGCGTGGCTCGGCATCAGCATGCGCATGAACAACTTCGCGGTCTCGTATCCTTCGCGCCCGTCGACCAATACCTCGTCGATATCGCGCGAATAGAGATCGCGGATCGAGCGCTTGATGAGATTGCCTTCCTCGTAGATGAGCGCGGGCGCCGTCGATTTGAGCGTCAGTTCGCGGATGTCGTCCCAAAGGCGTAAGAGGTATTCGAAATCGCGCGCGATCTCCGCTTTCGAGCGCTCGCTGCCGGCCGTGCGAACGATCACGCCCATGCCGTCCGGCACTTCGAGATCGCTCATCAGGTCTTTGAGGCGGCGGCGGTCCTGCATTGAGGTGATTTTGCGCGAGACGCCGCCGCCGCGCGGCGTGTTGGGCATCAGCACGCAATAGCGCCCGGCGAGCGAGATATAGGTCGTCAGTGCCGCGCCTTTGTTGCCCCGCTCTTCCTTGGTCACCTGCACCAGCATGATTTGGCGGCGCTTGATGACTTCCTGAATCTTGTATTGGCGATGTGGCCGGATCCGCGGCCGCGCGGTCTCTTCGAGCTCGTCCTCGTCGCCGCCGAGCGTCTCGATGGTCACTGGCGCCGCGGCGACCTCGATCGGCGCCTGGCCTTCGGGCGGCGGCGCGAGGTCCGTCGGCTCGCTGCTTTCGGCCGACGTGTCGCCGAGCGTTTCGCCTGGCGCGTCTTCGCACTCGATAGTTGCCTCGGTGTCGGGCGCCGCTTCGGCTTCCGGCGCCGCGGCGAATTCCGGCTCGTCGGCGGCGATCTCGATCGCCGCCGGCCCTTCGGGATCCTCCGGGAAGGCGGCGGTATCGATACCATCGTCGGCGCGATCGTCGTCCTCGTGCTCGGCGACAAAATCCGGATCAGGCACCAACTCGCTTAGGCGATCCTCATGCATCGCCTCGGCGATAGCCTCCGGATGCTGTCCCTCGTCCGGCTCGATCGGAACGTCCGTGTCGACGCCTTGATCCTCGCGCTCGTTGGCAGCCGCTTCCGCAGCGCGCTCGGCATCGAGCGCCGCCTGACGATCGGCCACCGGGATGCGATAGTAATCGGGATGAATCTCGCCGAAGGCCAGGAAACCGTGGCGGTTGCCGCCATATTCGACGAACGCCGCCTGCAGCGACGGCTCGACGCGCGTCACCTTCGCAAGATAGATGTTGCCTTTGATCTGCTTCTTTGTGGAGGACTCGAAATCAAATTCTTCGAGCCGTTGACCGCTCAAAACGACGACCCGGGTCTCCTCCGGATGCGCCGCGTCGATGAGCATGCGCTTTGCCATTGTCGAAAACTCCGCGGAACGCGCTCATTCCCGCGCGAAGTACGGGCGGCGCTTCCCTGATTGAGGCGAAGCCGGTGCCGAGGCTCGGTCCGTCGAACGGCGCTAAAGAGGCCATGGCGGAACTCTCTGAGGCGGCCCGGAGCCGAAAACGGCGGCCGGGACGGCTTCGGGTTAAATCCATCCGCGCTTCTCGCGCCTCGCCAACGAAGGAGGTCGCGGTGCGCGGCATCGCGAGAGTTAAGATACAAGTGACGCGTCCATGTCACAACCGCTCCGTGGAGGCGGCGTGCGGCGTTCGGGCGCTAACCCCCATTTAATGCGGAAAGTGCTTGGCTTGGCGCCTTGAACGCGCCACAAACCCGGGGCAAGGTAGGCTCCGTGCCGGAGCGGCAGGGCGGGATCCCGCCGACTCGATCAGCATTGGTGGATAAGCTGGCGCGAGTCGTCGGGTAATTCGGATGAAACTTCTTAAGATATTGATAGTGCTGGTGATTTTAGCCGGCCTCGCGGGTGCCGGGGTGGCCGGCTTGGCCGTTTGGTATTTCGGCCGCGACCTGCCGGACTACAAAGAACTCGCCAATTACCAGCCGCCCATCGTCACCCGCGTCTATGCCGGCGACGGCCGGCTCATGGCCGAGTACGCGACCGAAAAGCGCGTGTTCATCCCGATCACGGCCATGCCGCCGCTGGTCATCCACGCTTTCCTCGCCGCCGAGGACAAGAATTTCTATACCCATCCCGGCGTCGACCCGCTGTCGATGGTGCGTGCCGCGGTCACCGACCTCCTGCATTACGGCAGCGGCCGGAGACCGGTCGGCGCTTCGACCATCACGCAGCAAGTCGCAAAGAACTTCCTCCTCACCAACGAAGTCTCGCTCCAGCGCAAGATCCGCGAAGCGCTGATTGCCGTGCGCATGGAGCAGGTGCTGAGCAAGGATCGCATCCTCGAACTTTATCTCAACGAGATTTATCTCGGCGAGGGCGCCTATGGAGTCGCCGCGGCGGCACTCACTTATTTCAACAAGTCGCTCGACGAGCTGACGCCCGCGGAGGCGGCCTTCCTCGGCGGGTTGCCCAAAGCGCCGAACAATTACAATCCGGTCAGGAATCCGGAAGCCGCGCGCGAGCGGCGCAATTACGTCCTCGATCGCATGGTCGAGGCCGGCTTCCTGACGCCGCAACAAGGCGCCGCGGCCGAATCCCAGCCGATCGTGTTGCACCATCGCGACGAGACCGAGGTCGTCAAGGCTGACTACTTCACCGAAGAGGTCCGGCGCGAGCTGTTGCAGCGCTTCGGCGAGAAAGGCCTCTACACCGCCGGGCTTGCGGTGCGCACCAGCCTCGATCCGAAGCTGCAGGGGCTCGCTGACAAAGCGCTGCGCGACGCGCTGATCGCTTATGACCGGCGGCATGGCTGGCGCGGCCCGGTGACGCATATCGAGGTATCCAGCGATTGGCCGGCGCGACTCAAGGCGATCCCGTTGCCGGCCGGCGCCGACGAAGTCGGCTGGCGCCTCGCGCTCGTGCTCGGCACATCTTCGGCGGGCGCCGACATCGGCTTCGCGGACGGCAGCCGCGGCCAGATTCCGTTCGACGATTTGAAATGGGCGCGCAAGGAAATGCCCGACGCGCATGTCGGCGCGACACCGACGCAAACCACCGAGGTCGTCAATGCCGGCGACGTTGTGCTGGTCGGGCCGCCACCGCCGCCGGCCACGCCCGGCTTGCGCGTGACCGCGACCACCGTCGCCGCGCGAATGCCGTCCACCGCTGCGATCTATGCGCTCGAGCAAATTCCCGAAGTCTCGGGGGCGTTCGTCGCGATGGATCCGCACACGGGCCGCGTGCTCGCGCTCGATGGCGGCTTCAGCTACGAGATGAGCCAGTTTGATCGCGCCACCCAGGCGATGCGCCAGACCGGCTCGGCAATCAAGCCCTTCGTCTATCTGTCGGCGCTCGATCACGGCTTCACGCCATCGACGATCGTGCTCGATGCTCCGCTCGTCCTCGATCAGGGGCCCGGTTTGCCGAAGTGGAATCCGGCGAATTACGAGCGCAAGTTCTACGGCCCGGTACCGCTTCTGACGGGCTTGACGGAATCGCTCAACCTCGTCACCGCGCGCGTCGGGGCGACGATCGGCCTCGATGCGGTCGCGAATTATGTCGAGAAGTTCGGCATCCTCGACCATATGCCGCGCGAATATTCTTTCGTGATCGGTGCCGGCGAGACGACGCCGCTGCGCCTCGTGACGGCCTATGCGATGCTAGTGAACGGTGGCAAGAAGATCACGCCGACCTTCATCGACCGCGTGCAGGATCGTGAGGGGGTGACGATCTACCGCGCGGATACGCGCCCGTGCGAAGGCTGCACCAATGTCGATTGGAATGGCCAGCCCCCGCCCGAGTTGCCGGACAATCGCGCGCAGCTTGTCGATCCGACCAGCGCCTATCAGATCGTCAATATGATGGAAGAAGTGATCCAGCGCGGTACCGGCAGGAGCATCTCGGTCATCGGCAAGCCGCTCGCCGGCAAGACCGGCACGACGAACGATAGCAACGATACCTGGTTCGTAGGCTTCTCGCCCGATCTCGTCGCCGGTGTCTATGTCGGATTCGATCAGCCGCATACGCTCGGTCGCACAGAGACGGGTGCCACGGTTGCGGCGCCCGCTTTCCGCGATTTCATGCAGGCGGCGCTGGCCGATCAGCCGGCGACGCCGTTCCGCATCCCGCCCGGCATCGAGCTCGTGCGTATCAACCCGGCGACCGGCCGGCTCGCACAGCCTGACGAAAAGGATGCGATTTACATGGCCTATAAGCCCGGCACCGAGCCGAGCGCTTCCGGTTCGGGCGTGGTCGTGGGCGGCAATGTGCCCGCGGTCGGCCTCGATCTCAACGGGCCGGATGCCGAAGGCGGCGACAGCAGCAGCGGCGGCCAGGCGATCCCCGCCAGCGGCACCGGCGGGCTGTACTAGCCGTCGGTGATCGGCTATCAGCTATCAATAACACAACCTCAAAAGCTTACTGTCGTCAGCAAAGCTGACGGCCGAAGCCGACAGCTGAAAGCTTCACCATGCGCGCTGAGATTCTGGCAGTCGTCGACGAGATCCGGTCCTCGTTGGCGCTGCTGAGGAGGCATCTTTGACTGGGATAAAGCGACACGGCGCCTCGCCGAGCTGAACGCGCTCATCGAAGATCCGAAACTCTGGGACGATTCGTCGCGCGCGCAAGCCCTGATGCGCGAGCGCACGCGGCTCGACAAAGGCGTCAACGGCTATCTCGAGATCGAGCGCGAGGTCGACGATACGCTCGCTCTGGCGGAGCTCGCCGAGGCCGAGGGCGATCAGGCGATGCTCGACGAGGCGCAAAAGACCCTCGCGGCGTTGCACAAAGAGGTGAAAGCGCGCGAGCTCGACAGCCTCTTATCCGGCGAGGCCGACGGCAACGATTGCTATCTCGAGGTCCATGCCGGCTCGGGCGGCACCGAGGCGCAG
>DATGLO010000026.1:0-2674 GCA_035294105.1 Allostellaceae bacterium | reverse complement strand
GGTGCTGATGAGCCTGCGCGACATCATCGTCGCCTTCGTCGATTTCCGCGAAGAAGTCGTCACCCGCCGCACGACGTATCTGCTGCGCCAGGCGCGCGCGCGCGCACACACACTCCTGGGTCTTGCTGTCGCGGTCGCCAACATCGATGCGATGATCGAGCTCATCCGCAAGGCGCCCGATCCGGCGGCGGCGCGGGCCGCGATGATGGCGCGGACCTGGCCGGCCGAAGACGTGCTGGCGCTGATCGCCATGATCGAGGAAGCGGGCAGGGGCGGTGCCGGGCCTGACGGCACCTACCGGCTGTCCGATGAACAGGCGAAGGCGATCCTCGATCTGCGCCTGCAACGCTTGACCGCGCTTGAGCGCGACAAGATCGCCGAGGAGCTCGACGGCATCGTCAACGAGATCAAGGGCTATCTCGAGATTCTCGGCTCGCGGCAGCGGCTGATGGAGGTGATCCGGCAAGAGTTGCGCGAGGCGAAAGAGCAATTCGCGACGCCCCGGCGCACCACCATCGAAGAACTCGAATTCGAGACCGATGTCGAGGCGCTGATCCAGCGCGAGGACATGGTCGTGACCGTGAGCCACGCCGGTTACATCAAGCGCGTGCCGCTGTCGACCTATCGCGCGCAGCGCCGCGGCGGCCGCGGCCGCGCCGGCATGGCCGTGCGCGACGAGGATTTTCTCAATCAGATTTTCGTCGCCTCGACGCACGCGCCGGTGCTTTTCTTCACCTCGTCGGGCCGCGTCTACAAGATGAAGGTCTATCGCCTCCCGGTCGGCACGCCCCAGGCGCGCGGCAAGGCGATGGTCAATCTGTTGCCGAACCTCGCGCCCGGCGAGACAATCTCGACGGTGATGCCGTTGCCCGAGGAAGAATCGACCTGGGGCGACAAGTTCGCCGTATTCGCGACGGCGAAAGGCAACGTCCGGCGCAACGCGCTGTCGGATTTCGCCAATGTGTTCGCCACGGGCAAAATCGCGATGAAATTCGAGGGCGAGGATGCCGACGACCGGCTGATCGCGGTCGCGGTCTGCGGCGAGAAGGACGACGTTCTGCTGGCGACGCGCAACGGCCGCTCGATCCGCTTCCCGGTTTCGGACAAAGACGAAAAAGGGAATGAGCGGGGCATTCGCGTTTTCAGCTCGCGTAATTCAACGGGCGTGCGGGGCATCCGGCTCGGCGCGGGTGATGCGGTGATCTCGATGTCGATCTTGCGGCACGAGGACGTGCCGACGGCGCAGCGCTACGCTTTCTTGCGTCTCGATGCCGAGCGGCGGCGCGCCGAGCCCGAAGATGCCGAGCCTGGCGGTGAGGAGGGCGAAACCGAGGGCGTCGCAACGCAAATCAGCGAAGAGCAATATGCCGATCTCGCCGCGCGTCAGGAATTCGTGCTGGTGCTGACCGAGAAGGGCTACGGCAAGCGCAGCTCCGCTTACGACTATCCGATCACCGGCCGCGGCGCGCAGGGACGCGAGAATAACGATCCGGCGAAGCGCCAGGGCGCGACGGTCGCGGTGTTCCCGGTCAAGCACGGCGACCAGATCATGCTGGTCACCAATCTCGGCCAGCTGATACGCGTGCCGGTTGACGATATCAGCATCCGGCGGCGGCGCAGCGGCGGCGTCACCGTCTTCAAGGTCGACGAAGGCGAGCGCGTCGTTTCGGTCGCACGGTTGCCGGATGCCGGCGAAGAGGTCGGAAACGGAAACGGCAATGGCAACGGTCACGGCGCCGGCGAAACCGGCGCCGACGACGAGGGAGAGGGCTGATGGCCACGCGAATCGGACTCTATCCCGGTACGTTCGATCCCATTACCAACGGCCATGCCGACATCATCCTCCGGGCCGTGAAAATCGTCGACCGCTTGGTCGTCGGTGTCGCGCGCAATGCGGGTAAGGGGCCGCTCTTCAGCACCGATGAGCGCGTCGACATCGTTCGCGACGAGCTGCAACATCTCGATCCGGTGGCGGCGAAGCGCATCGAGGTGCGCGCCTTCGACAATCTGCTGATGCATTTCGCGGTGGAGACCGGCGCGTCCATCATCATCCGTGGGCTGCGCGCGGTGAGCGACTTCGAATACGAATTTCAAATGGCGGGCATGAACAACCGCCTCAACTCCAATATCGAAACGGTGTTTCTGATGGCTTCGGACCGCTATCAGTTCATCTCGTCGCGGTTCGTGAAAGAGATCGGGCAGCTCGGCGGCGATGTGTCGCACTTCGTCAGCGCGCGTGTCGCTAAGCGCTTGGCGGAACGCTTTAATCGCCCGTCCGCGTGAAATAAGTTTAACTTGGATTGATCGAGGGTTTGCGCGGTAATGCGCGCAAGCGGCTCGGCCGCCCGCCCGCTCGACCCCCTTGGCGGGCTTTTCGACCCTCGGGTCCGTCTCGCCTGCACCCCCCAATCCTCCAGATGGCAGGCGAGGCGGCTCGAGGCACTTTCAAACCTTCAACCGACCTTCAACGTCTATTTCGCTCGGTTGCCGCTCTGGAGCGCGCACGATAGTCTGCCGCGACCATGAGCCAGCTTTTCTCGCCCTTCACCCTGCGCGGCCTGACGCTCGCTAATCGCATCGTCGTGCCGCCGCTCTGCCAATACAGCTCCGACGACGGCGTTGCGTCCGATTGGCACAAGCAGCATCTGCCGGCGCTGGCGATATCGGGCGCCGG
>DATGLO010000025.1:0-6430 GCA_035294105.1 Allostellaceae bacterium | reverse complement strand
GAATTCTTTCACCTTCGGATTGCTGGATGTCGGCATCGGCAGCGGCGCCTTCAAAGCGCAAGGCTTCGACATCGAGGCGGTGACCTTCTCGGGCGCGGCAAGGGTGCAACAGGCGCTAACCTCGAACGACATCGATATCGGCCTCAGCACCGGCCAGGATATGGGGTTCATCTTGAAGGGACTGCCGGCGATGACCGTTGCCGCGATCTCGAACAAGCCTTACGAGACCGACATGCTGGTGCGCGCCGACAGCGCGATCAAAACCGTCGCCGATTTGAAGGGCAAGAAGGTCGCGGTCTCGAACATCCGCGGCTATCCGTCCTGGCTGACGATCGCGCTGTCGCGCCACGAGGGCTGGGGTCCCGACGGCATGACTCTGGTCGCGACCGGCGCGCAACCCGCCTCGATCGCCGCCTTGAAGACCGGGCAAGTCGACGCCTGGGCCGGCGATATCGGCACCTCGCTGCAGATGGAGCAGAGCGGCGAGGCGCGCATCGTCGTGAATTTCGGCGATGTCGTGCCGCCCTTCATGAACACGGCGATGTACGCGACCGATATCCTTATCAAGCAGCATCCCGATCAGGTCCGCCGCTTCATCAAGGGCTGGCTCGACACCGTCGCCTGGGCGCGCGCGCATCGCGAGGAAACCATCGCGCTGCTCCTGCCGGTGCTCAACTTGAAGGCCGATATCGTCGGCGAGATCTATGATCGGCTGATGCCGACCGAATCGACCGACGGCCGGTTCGATCCGGTCGCGATGAAAACCATGCCACGCGCGATCGTCGATCTCGGGATTCTCGACACCCCGCCGGACGTCTCGAAGCTTTATACCGAAGCCTTCCTGCCCAAATCCTGAGCTTCATGCCGCGCAACTAAGCACGCGATCAATAATCCCCGGCTTGTTCGCGATTTTGCCGCGTGCGATCGCGAACGAGCCTCGCTTCGCGCCGGGAAACGTGAGATGATCGGACATGAATGTCGATCATGCCCATCTCGATCATGCCCATCTCGATCATGCGCGTCGCGAGATCGAACTCCAACGCGAACGCGAAGAGGACGATCGGCGCTTCACCAACAGCCTCGCGGGGCTGGCGTTTTCGCTATTCCTGATCTGGATCGGGCTTTACGTCACCGAGCAGCTCGCGGCCGAATCGAAGCTCGAGGATTGCGCGCTGCAGGGCCGCATGAATTGCATGCGCATCGACATGAACCCGGCGCCGGTCGATTTCGGTTTGTCGCCGTAGACCCTTCGGCAACTCGTCACTTTCCCGCGGCCACCTCGGCGAGCAGCTGCTTATACTGCGCGAGGATTTTGTCGACGCCGGGACGGCTCGCCGTCCATTCCTGGATCGCACCGTCGAGCCGCTTCGTCCATTCGGCTTTCGTGGCCGCATCGAGCGTCACAACCGTCTGCTTCGGGTCCTGCTTCGCCAGCTCGCGATTGTGATTGTTGTCATCATCCCAGTTCTTGCCGAAAGCGCGGCTCACCGCTTCGCCGGAATTCTCGTCGATCGCCTTCTTCGCCTCCGGCGAAAGGCCGTCGTAAACCGATTTTTTCATGAACACCATCGCGGCGGCGGTGCCCATCGACTGGTCGATGTGATAATGCGTGACCTCGCCGATCTTGAACGAGAAATAGACGTTCCAGGAAAGGATCGTGCCGTCGGCAGTGCCGCGGTTGATCGCCTCATAAGCCTCGGGCGAGGACAAGGTGATCGGCTGCGCACCCATGTATTTGGCCGTCAGCGCCGTCATCTGCGTCGGCGCGACGAGTCTTTCGCCGGTCAGGTCCTTCAGCGATTTCGGCGCCGCGCGCAGATGAACGAGCGATTGCGGCAGCGCGAGCACATAGAGCGGCCTCACCTGATCGTATTCGGCGTTGAGCGCGCCGCTTTGATAAAGGCGCCACAGCGCTGCCGAGCCCTCTTCGGCATTGGGCGCGGTATTCGGCAGCGCGGCGACTTCGGAATAGGGAAACTTGCCCTGAACGTAGTTGTAGAGCACGAAACCGATCTGCACGACGTCGCTCATCACCCGATCGTACATATTGACGATATTGGCGATCGTCATGCCGCCGCGCAGGTCGATAGTAAGCGCGCCATGCGAATCGTCGGTGACCTTCTTCGCCCAGGGGACAAAGAAACTGTCGTAGGAGAAGGTGCCGGGATTCTGTCCCGGCACGAAGCGCAGCACCGTCGGATCGGCGCGGGCAACCTGCGTCGCGGCCGCCAGCACGCCGGCCGCGATCATCCACGTCTTCATCGCGTTACCCCCGTTCACACATGTTCTAGTTCACGCCGCTATGCCCAGCCGAGCGTATGCGCCATGGCATCGTGGCCGGGGTGGTAGTCGGTGTTGCTCTGCTCCGGATTGCGGTTGATCAACGGCCGGCCGTAGAGCGGATGGCGCATGCTGCGCACCTCGTGCTCGACCTGGAACAGCACCTTTTTCGAATCGAGATCGATGATATCGGTGAAGCGATATTCGTGCTCCAAGGTGTCGATCGACAAAAGGCCGAGCTCGCCGAGCTTTTTATATGGGCCGGCGAAATCGGCGATATAGATCTGGATGTGATGCTGGTCGTAAGCCGGCAGCGGCCGATCGGTCTCTAGGAAGATCAGATGCTGCTTCGGCCCGACCTGGACCCAGGCCTTATGCCCTTCGCCATCGTCCCCGGTCGATGCTTGCGTGCCGAGCACCTCGCGATAGAAGCGCGCGATGCCTTCCGCGGCGCCTTTCGGCACGTCGAAGGTGACATAAGGCAGGCCGAGCCGGATCGGCCCGAAGAGCTTCTCGTTCGGCTCGTGCAGGCGGAAGCGATTGCCCCAGGGGCAGGTCGCTTCGACGTAATCGTTCTTTTCGGTGTAACTGAATTTAGTGCCGGCGAGCTCGCCTTTCACATGAGCGAGGCGGTCGAGCAGTGCTTTGCGATCCGGCACCACCAGCCCCGCGACGCCGCGCAGCACATCCGGCCCGCCGGTCGGCAGGTGGAACTGGCTGGTGCCCATGTTGATCCACATATTGTTGGTCGAGACCATGATGAACGGATCGCGCGTATAGCCGAGGCCGGCCACGTAAAAGAGCGTCGAAAGCCGCTGATCGGTAATGCGCACATTTACATGCTCGAGCTTCACGACATTGCCGAGATCCTCGGCAGCACGGTCGAAGCGGGTTGCCATGGCGGTCTCCTCACCGGTTTTCCGCCATCCTGAGGCGGGGGCCTAGACACGTCAATCGAGGCGCTCGTTGACCCGAGCAGCCCTGTCCGCCGCGGCGGGCGCGCGCTATATAAAGCCGATGGAATTTTTCCTGCCGATCCTGGTCGTCGCCGCGATGCTCGCCACGCTCGGCGTGCTGCTTTTCGGCGTCGTCAACATGGCGAAAGGCAACAACCCGCAGCGCTCGCAAAAGCTGATGCAGCTGCGCGTCTGGATGCAGGGCCTTGCGCTGCTGCTCTTCGTCATCTTCATGCTGCTCTATCATCGCTGATGCCGCCATGGTCCGGCTCACCCGCATCTACACGAAAGGCGGCGACAAAGGCGAGACCTCGCTGGGCGATGGCAGCCGCGTCAAGAAACACAGCGCACGGGTCGAGGCGTTCGGCACGGTCGACGAGGCCAACGCCGCGATCGGCCTGGCGCGGCTGCATGCGGGCGGCGAAGCGCTGGCGATGCTGGCGCGCATACAGCACGACCTCTTCGATCTCGGGGCCGACCTCTGCACGCCCGAGGGCGGCGCGCGCAGCGACCGTGCGCTGCGCATTCTTGCCTCGCAGACCGAGCGGCTGGAGCGCGAGATTGACGCTATGAACGCCGAGCTCACGCCGCTCGACAGCTTCATCCTGCCGGGCGGGACGCCGCTGGCGGCGCAGCTCCACCTCGCGCGCACCATCACCCGCCGCGCCGAACGCCTGGTAACCGCACTGGCCGAAGCCGAAACTATCAACCCCGAGGCGGTCAAATACCTCAACCGCCTGTCGGACCACCTCTTCGTTCTTAGCCGGGTCGCCAATCGGGAAACCGGCGACGTCCTTTGGCAGCCCGGCGTTAACCGCTAGCCCGCCGGAACGCCCGCGCGATATTGCGCTGCGGCGCAAGCCGCCGACATTGGCGAGGAAAGGCTTGCCTTCCCGTTGTGCAGGTGCAACATTCCGCGCACTTTGCGCGTTCTTATGTCACAACCCTAGCTTCGGCCTTCGATGAAAGTTCTCGTCGCCGTCAAGCGGGTCATCGACTACAACGTCAAAATCCGGGTCAAAGCGGATAAGACCGGCGTCGAGACCCAAAACGTCAAGATGTCGATGAATCCCTTCGACGAAATCGCGGTCGAAGAGGCGATACGCCTCAAAGAGGCCGGCAAGGTGCGCGAAATCGTCGCCGTCTCGTTGGGCCCGCAGCAATGCCAGGAAACGATCCGCACCGCTCTCGCCATGGGCGCCGATCGCGGCATCCACGTGCTGACCGATCAGGCGCTCGAGCCGCTCGCGGTCGCAAAGCTTTTGAAGGCCGTCGTCGCCAAGGAAGCGCCGCAGCTCGCCATCCTCGGCAAGCAGGCCATCGACGACGACTGCAACCAGACCGGACAGATGCTGGCGGCGCTCTTGGGTTGGCCGCAAGCAACCTTTGCCTCGAAGCTCGAGCTTGGAGCCGACACCGCCAAAGTCACCCGCGAGGTCGATGGCGGGCTCGAGACGGTCGAGGTGAAGCTGCCGGCGGTGATGACCACCGATCTCCGCCTCAACGAGCCGCGCTATGCCTCGCTCCCCAACATCATGAAGGCGAAGAAGAAGACCATCGAGCAGACGACGCCCGAGGCGCTTCGCGTCGATATCGCGCCGCGCCTCGCGATCCTCCAGGTGAGTGAGCCGCAAAAGCGCCAGGGCGGCAAGAAGCTCCAATCGGTCGAGGAGCTGGTCGACAAGCTGATGCACGAGGCGCAAGTCATCTAATGACCAACCTCGTTATCGCCGAGCACGACAACAAGAGCCTCAAAGGCGCGACCGGCCATGTCGTCAGCGCCGCCGCCGCCATCGGCGGCGAAACGCACCTGCTGGTCGTTGGCGCGAGTTGCCGCGCCGCCGCCGAAGAGGCGGCGAAGCTGCCCGGGATCGCCAAGGTGCTGCTGGCCGAGGCGCCGAGCCTCGATCATGCGAGCGCCGAAGACCTCGCCGCCATCGTTTTGAGCCTCGCTAAGAGCTACAGCCACGTGCTCGCCCCGGCGACGACCTTCGGCAAGAATTTCATGCCGCGCGTCGCGGCACTTCTGGATGTCGCGCAGATCTCGGACATTTCCGCCGTCGTCTCGCCCGACACGTTCGAGCGGCCGATCTATGCCGGCAACGCCATCGCCAAGGTGCAATCGAAAGACCCGATCAAGATCATCACCGTGCGCGGTACCGCTTTCCCGCAGGCGAAGGCGGGCGACGGCAACGCCCCTATCGAGGCCGTCGCCGCGCCGCCCCCGACCGATTTGTCGCATTTCGTCGGCGCCGAAATCGCGCAGCTGGCGCGGCCCGAGCTCACCGCCGCGCGCATCATCATTTCGGGCGGCCGCGGCATGCAGTCGGGCGACAATTTCAAGATTCTCGAAAGCGTCGCCGACAAGCTGGGCGCCGCGGTCGGCGCGTCGCGCGCCGCGGTCGATTCGGGCTTCGTGCCGAACGACTATCAGGTCGGCCAGACCGGCAAGATCGTCGCCCCCGATCTCTACATCGCTGTCGGCATTTCGGGCGCGATCCAGCATCTGGCCGGCATGAAGGATTCGAAGGTCATCGTCGCCATCAACAAGGACGAGGAAGCGCCGATCTTCCAGATCGCCGATTACGGCCTTGTCGGCGATCTTTTCCAGATCGTACCCGCGCTCGACGCGGAGCTCGCCAAGAAGCTGGCGAACCGCTGAGCGCCGCCGGATAGAGGGCAAAGGCAAATATCATGGCAACTCCGTCGCTCAGCGCGATTCACACGGTCGGCGTCATCGGTGCAGGACAGATGGGCAGCGGTATCGCCCATGTCTGCGCCCTCGCCGGCTACGACGTCTCGGTGGCCGACATCAGCGAGACGGTGCTCAAAAAGGCGCTCGCGACCATCGACACCAATATGGGCCGCCAGGTGGCGCGCGGCCGGGTCAGCGAGGAAGACAAGGCCGCGGCCCTCAATCGCATCCGCACCGGGACCGAGTACAGCCTCTTCAAGGAATGCGATTTCGTGATCGAGGCGGCGACCGAGCGGGAGGAGATCAAGCGCGACATCTTCAAGAAGCTCGTCCCGAATCTGAAGCCCGAGGCGATCGTCGCCACCAACACCTCGTCGATCTCGATCACGCGGCTCGCCGCGACCACCGACCGGCCCGAGCATTTCATCGGCATGCATTTCATGAATCCGGTGCCGGTGATGACCTTGGTCGAGCTGATCCGCGGCATCGCCACGGACGA
>DATGLO010000024.1:0-5121 GCA_035294105.1 Allostellaceae bacterium | reverse complement strand
AAGCGTTGCCGACCGTCCCCGCTTCATCGCTTTCGACATAGAGCGTGCCGAGCCCGGCACTTTCGGCGAGCGCCACGAGATAAGGCCGCACGCGACCGCCCAACCGGTTCTCGGCGACGTTCCGCAACAAGCACTGATAGGTATAGGGATTGGCCTCGAAAGCGAGCACGGTGAGATCGCCGCGCAGCGCCGCATAGAGCGAATAGATGCCGACGCTGGCGCCGACATCCCACAAAACGTCGCCCGGCGCCATGCGATCGATCCAGGCGTGGGTTTGCGGCTCGGCTTTGACGCCATAGCGCGGCCAGAACATCGCCGTCTTTGACGGCGTGTAAAAGGTCAGCGGTCCGCGCGCCGTCTCGACCTTGACGCGCGGCACCAGCGCCGCCGCGATCTGCGCCCGCGTCGCGATCTTCGGCCATTTTGCCATAGCGGCGGTCAGGCCGCGCGCCACCGCGCCGACCGCCGCGGCGACGTGCCTACTCACGATCGAAACTCACGGCTGTGATAAAAGATGAAAGAGGCTGGACGTGTCCCAGCGGCCGCCGCCGCGCTCCTGCACGCGCTCGTAAAACTGATCGACCAGCGCCGTGACCGGCAGCGCCGATTTGTTGCGCCGCGCCTCGGCGAGACAGATCGACAGATCCTTGCGCATCCAATCGACTGCGAACCCGAAATCGAACTTGCCGTCGAGCATCGTTTGATAACGGTTCTCGAGTTGCCAGCTCTGCGCGGCGCCCTTGGAGATCACCTCGGCCGCTTTGCGCGCATCGAGACCGGCGCGCACCGCGAAGTTCAAACCTTCGGCGAGGCCTTGGACGAGCCCTGCAATCAGGATCTGATTGACCATCTTGGTGAGCTGGCCGTTGCCCGCCGGCCCCATATGCGTGACGGCGCGGCCGTAATGCGCCATCACTTTCTCGGCGCGCGCGAAAGTCGCGGCATCGCCGCCGACCATCACCGTGAGCTTGCCGGTCTCGGCACCCGCCTGCCCGCCCGATACCGGCGCATCGAGAAAGCCGATCCCTTTCGCTTTCGCCGCGCCGTCGAGCGCGCGCGCAAGCTCGGCCGAGGCCGTCGTATGATCGACGAGGATCGCGCCCCGGCTCATGCCGGCAAGCGCGCCTTTCTCTCCCAGCACCACCTGGCGAACATCGTCGTCGTTGCCGACGCAGGTGAAGACGATCTCGGCGCCCGCGGCGGCTTCGGCCGGCGTCGCGCGCGATGCGCCGCCATACTGCTTGACCCAAGCTTCGGCCTTGCCGGCCGTACGATTATAGACCGTGACGTCGTGACCGGCTTTGGCGAGGTGCCCCGCCATCGGGAATCCCATTACGCCGAGGCCGAGGAATGCGAGCTTCATCGCGCGTCTCCTGACATTGCCCGCGTTCTAGCGCAGACGCGCTAGGCACGCGAGCCGCGTTGCTCAGGGAGCCGCCTGGATCGTGCCGCCGCTTTGCACCGTCTGTCCCACAACGACCGCGCCGGACAAGATCTGCTGCGTGGCATAGAGTTGGGCGTTGATCATTTCCGGTGTGACCGAAAGGATGACCGCATAGCCCGATCGCGCGGAAATCTTCATCTCGAAGCCTTGCGCCGCTTCGGCCCGCAGCGTCGCTTCCGGAATGTCGATGCCGACCGTGTCTTGGCGAATGCAGACATCGTTCGCGGCATGTCGTCCGCAGCCTTCGCTATAGATCAAGTCGACGCGATAGGGCCGCGCATGATTGTCCGCCGCGAAGTAAGCGCCATTGCGCCCATCGGTATAGATGAGTTCGGCATAAAGCTGATGCCGAACGCGCTGCGCCTTCGGATTGACGAAGCTCCGCAAATACCAATGCTCCTTTTCAAAGTCCATCAGCGGATTAACGAGGACCTGAACGCCGAGGATAGTGACGTCGTCGCTGAATTTGTCGCCTTGGACGACGACCCGGGGCGGGCCGTATTGCGGCGCGGCGCATCCTGCCGCGCCGGCGACGAGCATCCCAACCATCACCGCGCGTTTGAATGTCCGCAGCATCGCTTTCCCCCCATCGGGAAGAAGATATCGCCGGCCGCTTTGCCGCGCAAGAACAATTGGGGAACGGGCGTGGAAGCCTTGCCGGGCTATGGGCGGGCGTGCAGCGTCTGGAAGCGGCCGAAATCGGCGTCGCTCAGCCGCACGGTGATATGCGCATGCCGCTCGTCGTCGTCGCGCCCCACCACCTCCCCGTGCCGGTAAAGCCAGGCAATCGCCGCGCCATCGCTCAGCAACACGTCGAGATGCGCGGTCCGCCGGCCGGCGTCGAGCCGCCGATCGACGAGCGCCAGCAACTCGTTGCAGCCCTCGCCCGTGGTCGCCGAGAGCGGCACGGCAGAGACATTCCGCCGCGCCTGATTGCGCAGCACGATCTTCTGCTCGTCCGGCAATAGATCGATCTTGTTGAGCGCCTCGATCATGCCGTGCTCGACGGTTTCGCCGAGGCCGAGCTCTTCGAGGACGCCATGCACATCCTCGCGCTGCGCTTCGCTTTCCGGATGATGCACATCGCGCACATGGACGATGAGATCGGCCGAGGTCACCTCTTCGAGCGTCGCACGGAACGCCGCGACGAGCGGCGTCGGCAGATCGGACACGAAGCCGACGGTATCGGAAAGGATAGCGCTGCGACCCGAAGGCAGCGGCAGTCGCCGCATGGTCGGATCGAGCGTCGCGAAAAGCTGATCGGCGGCGGCGACCTCGGCGCGCGTCAGCCGATTGAAGAGCGTCGATTTGCCGGCATTGGTGTAGCCGACGAGCGCCACGACCGGATAAGGCACGCGCTTTCGCGCCTCGCGATGCAGCGCGCGGGTCCGCTTCACGGTTTCGAGTTCGCGTTTGAGATGCGTGATGCGATCGGTGATGAGGCGGCGATCGATCTCGAGCTGGCTCTCGCCCGGCCCGCCGAGGAAGCCAAAGCCGCCGCGCTGCCGCTCCAAATGGGTCCAGGACCGCACCAGCCGCGAGCGCTGATACGTCAAGGCCGCCAGCTCGACCTGGAGGCTGCCTTCATGGGTACGGGCGCGCGCGCCGAAGATTTCGAGGATCAATCCCGTGCGGTCGATAACCTTGCATTTCCATTCGCGCTCGAGATTGCGCTGCTGCACCGGCGTCACCGCGGCATCGATCACCGCGACCGCAATCTCGCGCTCCTTGACGAGCTCGGCAAGGCGCCTCACCGTTCCCGCGCCCAAAAGCGTGCCCGGCCGCCGCGCGGTCATGCGGACGACCTCGCTCGCGACAACGTCGAGCGCGATCGCGCGCGCCAAGCCGATCGCCTCGTCGAGACGCATTTCGGGCGTGCGCGCGCTATCGCCGCGCGCCGCAGCGGTCGATTTCAGAACCGGGTGAACAACCAGGCAGCGTCCGACGGAAGCGGCGCGCTCGCCTTGCGGCTCAACCATTCATTCAGCCTTCTTGGTCGGGAGACCCGGGCTCGAAGAGCTGAATCGGACCAGCCGGCATCACCGTCGAGATCGCATGCTTGTAGACGAGCTGCGAATGCGCATCGCGACGCAGGAGCACGCAGAAATTATCGAACCAAGTGATGATTCCCTGTAGCTTGACACCATTGACGAGAAAAACCGTGACCGGCGTCTTGTTCTTGCGGACGTTATTGAGAAAGACGTCCTGAACATTCTGGGTCTTTTCAGACGACATGGGGATTCCCCTTCTTGAATTATTGCGGCCGGCGGATTCGCGGGTCCGTACCAACCGATAGAGCGCCTCTCAGTTCCTCCAATGGATACCAA
Organism: Allostellaceae bacterium; assembly: GCA_035294105.1. Taxonomy (GTDB): domain Bacteria; phylum Pseudomonadota; class Alphaproteobacteria; order ATCC43930; family CGMCC-115725; genus CAIKMD01. Next base: position 1,350 of record DATGLO010000024.1, on the reverse strand, counting down.
AATTGGGCGGCAAAGGGAAATGGCAACCCCTCGCCTCCGGAATTTGTGTTTTCCCGCGGCTAGCGCCACATTAGGGAAATGTTGTTGATTTCCCGATCGTTTCGGCGACTCCCTGCCGTCGTCTGTACGCTTCTCGCGCTCGCCGGTTGCAGCGGCGGGCTAAGCGAGATCGGCTTCGATACCAAGATGGCCGTGGGCAGCGTCAGCCTGATCGATCGTTGCAGCGATTTCATGCACCGTGCCTATCCGCAGGAAGGCATCACGATCTCGGGCACGCATCTGACGACCGACCTCCCGAACGCGACGGTGACGGTCAACGCGATCCGCAGCGGCGTGCCGGCCAATTCCGCCTATGCGCGCGACATCGCCGTCGAATGCCGCTTCGAGAACGGCATCCTCACCGGCTTCCGCTGGACGGCGGGTCCTGTTCGTTCCGCAACGACCGGCCAAGTGCCGTAAAATCCGCAAAGCGCCGCTGCGGCGGAAATCGTGCGAAACCCTGATCTTCGGGATCGCCGGGGCCGACCAGCACGCCGATACACCCCGCGCGCGCGGCGCATTCCATATCAAGCGCGGTGTCGCCCACATACCAAACGTCCTCGCCGGCGAAACCCGATCCCTCGAGCGCGAATTGCATCGCCGCGGGATCGGGCTTATCGGCGCGCGCGTCCCCGGCACCGACAAGTCGCATGAAATGCTTGCTCCAACCGAGATGCTCGACCTCGCGCCGCAAGATGTGCCCGGTCTTGTTGCTCAAGACCGCGAGATGGAAACCGGCTTGCTGCGCTTCGGCGAGTAGCGCCGCGGCGCCGAGGATCGGTGTCAGCCGCTCGATATGGATCGCGGTGAAGTGATCGAGATAGAGCTTGCGCGCCTCGTCCCAGCGATCGCCGAACAGCGCCGGAAAGGCATCGCGCAGGCTGTGGCGGACGCGCGCTTTCGTCTCGGCGAGCGTCCACGGCTCGTGTCCCATCGCCGTGAAAGTGAGCACGAGCGCTTCGTGGATCGTCGCCCAGGAATCGACGAGCGTATTGTCCCAATCGAAGACGAGCGCCCGCGGCTGGCTCATGGCCGGTCGGAGCCGCCTTGCGCCGCGTAGTCGAGATAAGCCGCCGCGAGCTTCTTTGCGAAGGCACCCGGCCTGCCGCCGCCGATCGGAGCGTCATCGATCGTCACGATCGGCAGAATGAAATTGGTGCTGCTGGTCAGGAGCGCTTCAGCCGCGCTCTTTGCCTCGGCGACGCTGAACGGCCGCTCGCTGATCCGCAAGCCGGAAGCTGCGGCGACGCGCAGCAAGCCTTGACGCGTCACGCCATTGAGAATGGCTTGATCGGCCTGCCGCGTCACGAG
>DATGLO010000023.1:0-7961 GCA_035294105.1 Allostellaceae bacterium | reverse complement strand
CCTCGCCAAAGATTTCGAGCGTCACGCCCGCAAGGCCGCTGCCTTCGTTCGCCTCGCCATGATCCGCATCATGCTGCGTCGATTGACAGCCCCTTCATCCTGAGTCGAAACTTTCCGGAACGGCTCTAAGCCCGGCGCTCGCGGCCACCGGTCCCATGATTTCATCGCTGAGCAATTCTTCGAGACTAGCTTCGCCTGTCAGCCACCAGCGCTGCATAAGTCCCTCCATAGCCTCCGTTCCTTAGAACTTAGAGCGAGAAGGTGGCCCTTTTGTGGCGCAGCGCCGGATTTCGGTTCATTTTTCCGCAATCGATATTAACGAATGCTTGATCAAGGACCGCCGCGCACAGATTTCAGCGCGTTGAATGAAGCCGGTTGTAATTAATTTACCATTCCTCTCTAGAAAATCTCAGAGATTTGCCGAAAAGCGCGGCGAGGGCCGCTTTGTGTTGAGGGTAGGAATATGGACGGCGACAGCAACCTCATGACGATGGCGAGCCTCAAGGAATGGGTGCTTGAGGCGGTGCGGCAAAACCGCTTCGCCGAAGCGGAAAGAACCCTGCGCGGCGCGCTCGAAGCGCCGGCACAGGGCGCCGATCTTCGCTTCCTGCTCGGCACCGTGCTCGCCGCTTCGGGGAAGGTCGACGAAGCGCTCCAATATCTCGAAGAGGTGCGGAAGATCGCGCCCGACAATGTCGGCCTCCTCAACAACCTCGGCAACGTGCTGCGCCTCAAAGGCCGCGCCGAAGAAGCCGTGACGCATTTGCGCCACGCGCTGACCATACAGCCCGACAATCCCGACGCGCTGACCAATCTAGGTCTTTCGTTATTGCTGCTCGGCCGTGCCGATCAAGCGGTGCAATGCGGCCGGCTGGCGTTGCGGCTGCGGCCGCAAGACGCCGAGGCGCTGTTTATGCTTGCGAGTGCGCTGAGCGAGGATGGCCGCTACGACGAGGCGACGCATTGCTTCGAGCAGGTGCTCAATCTCCGTCCCGGTCATCCCGCGGCGCTCAACGGTCTCGCACTCGTCAAGCGTGAGCAGGGCAAGCTCGCCGAAGCGATCGACGAGCTGCACAAAGCGATCGCGGCCGCGCCCGAAGATCCGACGCTCCATACCAATCTCGGCCTGTGCTTGATGGAGCAAGGCAACCTCGCCGGCGGCGCGGGAGAATACGAGTGGCGCTTGCGTCGGCCTGGCGTGCCGCGGCTCAACGCGCCGCTCTGGGACGGCAAGCCGCTCGCCGGCCGCACCTTGCTGCTCTGGGCCGATACCGGTCTCGCCGACGGCATCCAGATGCTGCGTTTTGCGCAGATGCTGCACGGCTCGGCCGCGCGCATCGTCCTCGCCTGCCCCGCGCCCATGGCGAAGCTCGCCGCGACCGTGCCGGGCCTCGATCAGGTCGTGCCGAACGGCGAGCCGACACCTCCCGTACATGCCTATTTGCCGCTGGCGAGCCTGCTGCATCGCCTCAACGTCACACCGGCGACCATTCCGGCGGGCGGCGCCTATCTCGCCGTCGATCCGACGCGCGCTGCCGCGCTCAAGCCGATCTTCGCCGGCAACGGCTTCAAGGTCGGCCTCGTCTGGAACAGCCACCACAAAGAGCGCCGCCGCAGCATTCCGCTCGCGGCGCTCGCGCCGCTGCTCGCCGTGCCGGGCATGCGCTTCTTCAGCCTCGATCAGGCGGGCGCGAAAGACATCGCCGGCAGCGCTTTCGCCGGCCGTATGGTCGATGTCTCGCCGAAGCTGACCGATCTCGCCGATATGGCGGCGGCGATTAGCCAGCTCGATCTCGTTATCTCCGCCGACAGCATCGCCGCGCATATCGCCGGCGCGCTCGGTCGCTCCGCCTGGGTGATGCTCTCGGCGGTGTGCGACTGGCGCTGGTTGCATGAGCGCACCGACAGCCCGTGGTATCCGAGCCTGTTGCTCTTCCGCCAGATCCAAGGCGAAGGCTGGGAGCGCGTGGTCGAGCAGATCGCCGGCGCCCTCGCCGTCTTCGGCATCAACGCCGCGAACGATACCGCCTCGCCTTTGGCGCCCGTCGAGGCGCTGCCGCCGGCGCCCTCGACGGCGGCCGCCGCGTCCTTCCTCGCGGCGTTGCGCCAATACCGCGCGATCGGCGCGATGGACCAGCTGGTTTCGGCCTTGGCCGTGCACCCGAACAGCCCCGACCTGCTTTTCCGCCTCGGCGCGGTCTTCGCTGAAGCCGGCCGCCCCGAAAGCCAGGACTATTTGCTGCGCCTGCGCCACCTCGCTTTCGATCCGGCACAGCTCGTCAGCCTTGCGGGCTTCGCGCAAAGCACGGGCGAGCTCAAGATCGGTCTCGCCTGGAGCGGCCACGAGGCGGCGCTCAACGCGCTGCTCGAGGTCCCCGGCGTCTCGTTCTTCTCGCTCACCCCGCAGCCGGCGAACGATCGCATCACGGATCTCTCGAACGAGCTCACCGATTTCTATCGCTGGGCGGCGGCGCTGCGGCAGCTCGATCTCGTCATCACCACCGATATGGGCATCGCGCATCTTGCCAGTGCGCTCGATCGGCCGGCTTGGCTGTTCCTGCCGCCCAATGCCGAGGCCGGCTGGATCGGGCGCGTCTCGACCATGGCTTGCTATGCGCAACTCCGCGCGTTCTGGCCGGAGGACGACCGCGGCGAGGAAGCCGCCGTGCATCGCCTCGTCGGCGAGGTGGCACAGCGCGCGCTCGTTGGCGATCGCGATCATCGTGCCGAGACCCTCAACAATCTCGGCGTGCTGTTGAAGCGATTCGGCCAGCTCGACGCCGCCATCACGTGCTATCGCCGCGCTCTCGCCAAGCGCGCGGATTATCCGCTCGCCCTCGGCAATCTCGGCATGGCGCTGCAAGAGCAGGGCAAGACCGAGGAGGCGATCGCCTGCCTCGTCAAGGCGCTCGAGCTGAAGCCCGGCTCGGCCGACGGCCATAACAATCTCGCCGTCGCGCTCGACGCCGCCGGCATCACCGACCAGGCAATGCTGCATTACCGCCACGCGCTAACGCTGAAGCCCGATCACCCCCAGGCGCTCGCCAATCTCGGCAATATCGAGCGCGTTGCCGGCCGGCTCGACGATGCGGAAAAGCTCGAGCGCCGCGCGCTCGAAGTAAAGCCGAACTACCCCGAGGCCCTCGCCTATCTTGGCGCGACCTTACGCCTCAAAGGCGATACCGACGGCGGCATCGAATGCTTCCGCCGCTCCATCGCGGCGCGCAGCGACTATCCCGCGGCGCATATGGGACTTGCCACGGCACTCATGGCCAAGGGCGATCTGCGCGCGGGCAGCGCCGAATACGAGTGGCGCTGGCATGGCTGGCGCAGCAACAACCTGCCCGCCTTCAACGCGCCGATGTGGGACGGCCAGGTCCTCGGCGACAAGACGCTGCTCCTCTGGTCCGAGCAAGGTCTCGGCGAGACGATCCAGTTCATCCGCTTCGCGCCGCTTTTACGTAGCTTCGCGAGCCGGATCATTCTCGCCTGCCAGCCGGCGCTGGTGCGCCTGATGACGACGGCGCCGGGCATCGACGGTGTCGTGCCGCTCGGCGAGAGTCTTCCGCCCTATGACGCGCATCTGCCGCTGATGAGCGCGATGCACCGTCTCGGGACCACCCTCGCCTCGATCCCCGCCACCCTGCCTTACCTCGGCACGGATTCGGCACGCGTTCAGGCGCTGAGCGGCCTTATCTCGGGCGATGCCATTCGCATCGGTCTTTCCTGGGGCTCGGATTCGGACTCTTCCGACGGCGGCGAGCGCTCGATCCGCCTCGAGGCAATGCGCCAGATCCTCTCGACTCGCGGCGTCAGCTTCTTCAGCCTGCAACGCGGCGCCGCCGCGGCCGAACTGCCGAACAGCGGCTTTGCCGACCGCATCGTCGACGTCACCCCCTATCTCGCCGACGCGGCCGACGCGGCGGCGGCGATCAGCCTCATGGACCTCGTGATCGCGGTCGACGGCACGGTCGCGCACCTCGCCGGCGCGCTCGACAAGAATGTCTGGCTGATGCTGCCGCATTGCGCCGATTGGCGCTGGCTCGAGAAGCGCACCGACACGCCGTGGTATCGCAATACGCTGCTCTTCCGGCAGCCGAGCCCGGGCGATTGGGCTTCGGTGGTCGAGCAGGCGGCCTTTGCCCTCGCCGCAGGCACGACACCGGCGCCGGCGATGCAGACGGCCTGAGCCGACCTCGAGAAATGTTTTAAAAATAAAGGCTTATTTCCAGTCTTTCGGGATGCACATCTTCAAGCGGCCATTGCCGACCGGCACGATCTCGACCTCGATGCCGTAGACGAGCCGCATCGTTTCCGTCGTGATGATCGCATCCGGCACGCCTTGGCGCGTCAAGCGCCCTTCATGCAGCACCGCGACCTGGTCGGCGCAGGCGAAGGCCTGTTCCTGATGGTGGGTGGCGAAGATCACCGCGAGGCCTTGCGCCGCGAGCCGGCGCACTTCGGCCAGCACGCGGACCTGATTGCCGAAATCGAGATTGGCGGTGGGCTCGTCGAGCACCAGCACACGCGGCTGCTGTGCCAGAGCGCGCGCGATTAGCGCCAATTGGCGCTCGCCGCCGCTAATCTTCAGCCAGTCGCGCTCCGCAAGCGCGCCGATATTGAGCGCTGCCAATGCCGCGGCGGCAATCTCGCGGTCCTTCGCGCTGGGCGCCTCGAAAGCGCCGCGATGGGCGGCGCGGCCCATCAGCACCATCTCCGCGACCGTGAACGCGAATTGTGCGGCGCCGCTTTGCGGCACATAGCCTAAGGACAAGGCGCGCCGGCGCGGGGACCAGTCGCTCGTGTCTTCGCCGCCGATGCGGATGGTGCCGGCTTTCGGCGGCAAGAGGCCGAGCACAGTCTTGAGCAGGGTCGATTTGCCGCCGCCATTCGGGCCGAGGAGGCACATCACCTCGCCCGGCGCGAGCGCGAAGCTGACGCCCGCGCCGACGTCGCGGCCGGGGTAGCCGAAGGCGAGCGCCTCGACCTCGATCGCCGCGCTTACCATGCGCCGCGCCGCCCGTGCGCCAAAAGCCAAATGAAGACAGGCGTGCCGATCACCGAGGTCAGTACGCCGAGGGGCATTTCGACCGTGCCGATGGTGCGCGCGACAGTGTCGACGAGGAGCAAAAACCCCGCGCCGATCACCAACGTAGTCGGCAGAAGCCGCGCGAAAGCCGGGCCGACGATCAGCCGCGCCAAGTGCGGCACCAGCAGGCCGACCCAGCCGACGATGCCGCTGACCGCGACCGATGCGGCGGTCATGAGCGTGGCGCCGACGACGACCGCGCCGCGCACCGTGCGCACATCGATGCCGAGCGCGCGCGCTTCTTCCTCGCCGAGGCTCATGATGTCCAGCCGCCAGCGCAAGAGCACAAGCGGCACCAGCGCGATCATCACCGTCGGCGCCAGGACCCAGAGATCGGCGCGGTTGAACGAGGCGAGGCTGCCGAGGAGCCAGAAGGTGATCGCCGGAAGCTGGTTCTCTGGATCGGCGAGATATTTGAGCAGCGCGACGCCGGAGCCCAAGAGGGCGCCGATGACGACGCCGGTCAGCACCAGGACCAGCACGGGATCGCGGCCGCTGATTCCCGCCGCGACGGCATAGACCATGGCGACGGCGGCAAGACCGCCGAGAAACGATAACGCTTCGATGCCGACGACCGGCAGCGAGAGATAAATGCCGAGTACCGCCCCGAAGGCGGCGCCGGCGGCAACGCCGAGGATGTCGGGCGAGACCAGCGGATTGCGGAAGAGGCCCTGATACGCCGCGCCCGATGACGACAGCGCCGCGCCGACCAGCATCGCCCCGATGATGCGCGGGCCGCGGATCTGCCATATCACGGTTCGCGCGGCAGCGGAGAGCGGGCCCGTATGTAAGCCGAGCGCCGTAGCGATCTCGCGCAGCGATAGCGGATAGGCGCCGATCGCGAGCGCCGCCACCGCCAGCAGCGCGAGCATGGCCAGCGAGATCGCGAGCGTGACCGCGAAACCGCGCTCAGCCGGAATTGCCGAGGAGCGCGTCGAGCTGGGCATCGGTCGGGGCTTGGTGATAGAAGAGCTCATAAAACCGCTTGGTTTCGGCGCGCAAATCCGCGGCGAACAGCCGAGGATAGAGTAAATGCGCGAGCCAGCGCAGGCCGATCAGGCGGTTCGGACCCGGCGGCTCGTCGACCCAGCCGAAAGGCGCGAGCGGCTCGAGGTAGACGCGCTTGTCGCGCACCGCCTTCACGCCCTGCCAGGCCGGATCGCTGAAGACGCTCGCATAGAAATTCCGGTCGATGGCGATGATCACATCGGGCTGCCAGGCAAGCACCTGCTCCAGCGATACATCGGCGAGATTGCCCGCGCTCACGCCGGCCGGCACGACATTCTGCGCGCCGAGGAACGTCAGCGCCTCGCCGTTGATCGAGCCGCTGACATCGGTTTCAAGGCCTTTAACGCCGCGCGCCATATAAACTTTGGGCCGCTCGTTCTCCGGCACCGTCGCGATCCGCTTCTGAAGTTCTGCCAGCTCGTCCTGGGCATAGCGCGCCAGGGTCTCGCCTCGAACCGGCACGCCGAGCACGGCACCGGCTTGTCGCAGCAGCTCCGGCGTCTCGGCCAAGCTGCCGCCGATCAGGACATAGGGGATGTGCGTCTGATCCTGAACGCGATCGGCGAGCGAGACGTAGGTCGGGACGACGGTCCCGACATCGAGGATGAGATCCGGCTTGGCGGCGATCACGGCTTCGAGGCTCGCGGTGTTGCCGCGACCGGTGAGCCGGCCGATGACCGGCAGATCGCCGTAATGATCCGCCATCAGCGCCGCCGATTCCGGCCCGATGCGGTGCGTCCAGCCGATCAGCTTTTCGGGCGCGAGAATGTACGTCAGGGCTTCGGCCGGCGGGCCCGCAGGCCATACCTTCGCGATCTTGTCGGGCAGTTGGACGCTACGACCGCCGGAATCAGTGATCGATCGCGCCGCGGCGAGCCCGGGCGCAACCCATAGCAGGCAGAGAATCGCGAGAACGAGGCGCTTCATTTGCCGATCATGACATCCGAATCCTCGATGACTGCCCAGACCTCGTCGCCGACCCTGAGACCGAGATCGTCGACCGCCTCATCTGACTGCGCGCACTGAGCTTATTCATGCGATCCTCCTCTTCCCTCGCCATTATATCCTTGCAAATATAGCCCTGGCGACATATTCGCTTCGATATAGCGGCTGGAGGTTTGTGGATGATTTCGAGACGTTTTCGTTTTGTTGCCGCCGCGGCGGCGCTGGGGCTTTGCCTGACGATGCTGGCGCCGGCGGCGTTCGCCGACGACGTTCTGGTTTTCGCGGCGGCGAGCCTCAAGAACGCGCTCGACGACACCGTCGCCGCGTTCGAGAAGAGCGGCGGCGCCAACATCAAAGTTTCTTACGGCTCGAGCGGCGCGCTCGCCAAGCAGATCGACAACGCCGCGCCCGCGGATATTTTCATCTCGGCCGATCCCGACTGGATGAACGACGTCGAGAAGAACAAGATGATCAAGACCGACACGCGTTTCGACTTCCTCGGCAACGTGCTGGTGATGATCGAGCCCGTCGACAGCACCGCCAAGGTCGACATCAAGCCGGGATTCCCGCTCGCCGCGATGCTCGGCGACGACAAGCTCGCCATGGCCAATCCGGACTCCGTGCCGGCCGGCATGTACGGCAAAGCGGCCTTGCAGAAGCTCGGCGTGTGGGACGCGGTCGCGCCCAAGGTCGCGGGCGCCGAAGATGTGCGCGCTGCGCTCCTTTATGTCGAGCGCAAAGAGGCACCCTTCGGCATCGTCTACCAGACCGACGCCGCGGCCGATAAAGGCGTGAAGATCGCCGCCGTCTTTCCCGCCGACACCTACCCGCCGATCACCTATCCGGCGGCCATTCTGGCGTCGTCGAAAAATCCCGACGCGGTGAAGTTCTTCGACTTCATGCGGAGCGACGCGGCCAA
>DATGLO010000022.1:0-3737 GCA_035294105.1 Allostellaceae bacterium | reverse complement strand
CGCAGGTGATGACGCCGGCCGGCCGCGCCGCCTTGCCGAAAGCCGCGGCCGGCGCGATCATCGGTCAATTCGATCACGCGCTGCACGTGATCTTCCTCATCCTTGTGGCGATGGCTTTCGCCGTCATCGCGATCGGGCTGATGCTGCCGAAAGGGCGCGGGATTCGTTCGATGGGAGAGAATTGAGCCATGACCGAGGTTTTCAAGCTGGTCGAGGCGACGATCGCCGATATCCATGCCGCCTATCGCGACAAGCGGCTGACCGCACGACAGCTCGTGCAACTCTATCTCGATCGCATCGAGGCGCTCGATAAAAACGGGCCGAAGATCAACGCGCTGATTTCGCTTAATCCCAAGGCGCTCTACGAAGCGGATCGTCTCGACGCCGCCTACCGCAGCTCGGGTCCGGTCGGGCCGCTGCATGGCATCCCGGTGGTGATCAAGGACCAGGCCGACGTCAAAGAGATGCCGACGACCTTGGGCTCGGTGCTGTTCAAGGATCATCGGCCCGAGCGCGATTGCTTCGTCGCCGCGCGGCTGAAAGCAGCCGGCGCGATCATGCTCGGCAAAGGCACGCTGGGCGAGCTCGGCGCCGGCGACACGCATGGCTCGCTTTTCGGCTCGACGCTCAATCCGTTCGATCTCACCCGCACCGTCGGCGGCTCGTCGGGCGGTCCGGCGGCCAGCGTTTCGTGCAATTTCGCGACGGTTGCCGTGGGTCAGGAAGGGCTTGCCTCGATCCGGCGGCCGGCGATCTGGACAGCCATCACGGGCATGCGGCCATCGACCGGCCTCGTCAGCCGCACCGGCGTCTATGGCGGCTGGCCGACGACCAACGGCTCGCTCGGCCCGATGGCGCGCACGGTGACCGATCTCGCGATCTTGCTCGATAGCATGGTGGGTTACGATCCCGAAGATCCGGTCACGGCGCATGGCGTCGGCCGCGCGCCGAAAAGCTATGCCGCGCTTCTCGATAAAGACGCGCTGCGCGGCGCCCGCATCGGCGTTCTGCGCGAGCCGATGGGCCTCAACAGCGATCCGAATGCGGAAGATTTCAAGATCACGACCCGGCTTTTCGATCAGGCGATCGCCGAGCTCAAGGATTGCGGCGCGGTGCTCGTGGACCCGGTGGCGATTGCGGATCTCAATCCGTTGCTCGCCAAGCGCGCTTTCGGCACGCCCGAGGCCGACGAAGCGATCAAGCTCTATTTCGCCGGCAGCGCGCACGCGCCGTTCAAATCGCGCGAAGATGCGATGGCCTCGCCGCTCTTCCAGAAGTTGCTGAAGCCGACCCAGGACCGCTGGCTGCGCGTGCAGCCGCCCGGGCCCGCTTCCGATGCGCGCCAGCTCGCCTCTTACAAAGCGCGCGATCTGCTGATGACGAATATGCTGAAGACCATGGCGGATCACCGCCTCGACGCGCTCGTGCACAAGGCGGTCGAGCATCTGCCGACACCGATCGCCGAAGGCGTCAATCCGCCTTTCACCGAGCAGAAAGGCGCGTCGCATATCAACACCTATCTCGAAATCGTGCCCTCGGTGGTGGTGCCGGCCGGCTTCACCGCCGAGGGGCTGCCGACCGGGATCACTTTCCTCGGCCGGCCGTTCGCCGACGCCGAGATGCTGCGTTTCGCCTACGCTTACGAGCAGGCCACGCGCCATCGCCGGGTACCGCCCCATGCGGGTTGATCGTTGACCCATTCCCCGCGGCGGCGCAGACTTCGGCCATAAATCGGGAAGGCCTCGGCCTTTGCCGTGAAACAGATCAGGGGATGGAAATGGCCTATCGGGCTAGCCAAGACGAGTCTGCGTACTACCCGTCAGCCGCCGCCGCGTGGTACGGGCTCACGGTCCTGCTGCTGCTTTATTTCATGTACTTCGTCGACCGTAACATCCTGACGCTGCTGGTCGCGCCCGTGCGCAAGGATCTCGGCATCAACGACAGTCAGATCGGGCTGCTCAACGGCTATTCCTTCTCGCTCTTGAACGGCCTGTTCGCCATTCCGTTCGGCTGGTATGCCGATCGCCATAGCCGCAAGACCGTCTTGGTGTTCGGCATCGCCCTGTGGGGATGCAGCACCGTCGCGTCGGGCTTCACCACGACCTTCACCCAGTTAATGCTCACGCGCATGGGCCTCGGCCTCGGCGAGGCGGCGCTGGCGCCGGTCGCTTTCTCGCTGATTTCCGATTACTTCCGCAAAGACCGGCGCGGCACGGCCGTGGGCGTTTATGGCATTGGCGGCTTCGGCGGCATCGGCCTTTCATATCTCATCGGCGGCGCGGTTCTGGCGGCGTTCCGCGGCGTCGACACCGTCGATATTCCGCTCGTCGGCACGACCTCGCTCTGGCATGGAGCGTTCATCGCGGTCGGCTGCATCACCTTGCTGCTGGCGGTGCTGACCGGCACCATCCGCGAGCCGCCGCGTCTCGATAGCATGAACAAAGGCCCGGCAGCCACGTCGTCAGACGTCGGCTTCTGGAAGCATATGTGCACGCACTGGCAGGCTTTCTGGCTGGTGATCGGCGCCTATACCTGCCTCGGCATCCTGGCGATCGGCTGGTTCGCGTGGCTGCCGTCCTATTTTATCCGCGTCTTCCACATGCCGCCCGTGCAAGCCGGTATCCAAGTCGGCTGGACGACGACCATCGCCGGCGTCACCGGCGCGGTCGTCGGCGGCTTCATCGCCGACCGCTTCATGAAGCGCGGCACGCGCGGCGGCAAGGTGCCCAACCTCGCCATCATGTTCGCGACCTGGATCGTGTGCGCGCTCGGCATCTGGATGTCGGACAGCATCGCGATGTCGCTGGTCTGGACCTTCATCTTCACCTTCGCCGACGGCATCGGCTTCATGCAATACGGTAACATCATGCAAGAGATGTTCCCGGTGCATCTGCGCGCCCGCTCGGTCGCCGCCTGGGGCGTCTGCAGCTCGATGTTCTCTTACGGCGTCGGCCCGCTGCTGTTCGGTCTTTCTACCGATTTCGTGTTCCACGGCGACGATGGGCTGCGCTATGCGCTCGGCCTCGTCTCGCTGCCGATCATCGTCATCGGTTTTGCCTGCGCCTGGTTCGCGCGCAAGCCATATGACCGTGCCCGGCTCGCCGTCGGCTCCGCCACCAATATCGATACGGAGTGGCTGGCCGCCCCGCCGGTTGCAGCCGTAGCGCGATCCTGATTCGGGCCTGAGCGTCGGCCGGCGGGATGCCGGCCGACCGCCCAGCGCCCCTCCAAAGACCCTGAGGCTGGCGAATACCGCTCATCGCGAGCGGCACGCCGCCTATTTCGCTTTTCTATAAATCGAGCTACTTCCATATTGACATTACGATGTCTATATGAAATCATAATGTCATGATGGAGGCCAAGATGGCTCGTAAAGATCGCGATGAGGCGGCGGCGCTGATTCCGCTCATCATTGCGGACATTTATCAGCTCGCCGGCCAACTGCGTCGCAACGCCGATGCGATCGCCGGCACGATCGGACAAACGCAGGCGCGCTGGCAGGTGTTGAGCGCCGCTTCGGCCGAGCCCAAGACCGTCCCGCAGATCGCGCGGCGGCTCGGCATCGCGCGGCAAAACGTGCAGCGCGTCGCCGACCTTCTGATCGATGAAGGATTGGCGGCGCTTCGCCCCAATCCCGATCACAAGACTTCGCCTTTCCTGGTGCTGACCGATTCCGGCCGCGCCGCTTTCACGCAGCTGATGAGTCACGGGCGGTCCTATTATCGTGGGCTCGCCAA
>DATGLO010000021.1:0-7251 GCA_035294105.1 Allostellaceae bacterium | reverse complement strand
ACTGCACGACGTTGACGGCGAGCGGAATCACCTTCACCGGCCACTCGGCGGGCTGGCCGAACAGGAGCGAGAGCGGCACCGTGAGGCCGTGATCGACCTCCATCTTGTTGACGATGGTCATGTCGAATTCGTCGAGGATGGTCGATTGCGCGATATGCCAGGCCAGATCGGGATGGCCTTTGACGACCGGCACCGGCCGCGGCCCCCAGCCTTCATCGGCGATCGGGAATTCCTCGGCGCAGCCTAGAGCGAAGGTCGGAATGACCTCCAGGGAAAACGCCGACGCGTGGTCGTTGTAGACGAGGAACACGACGTCGGGCTTCGTCTCGGCGAGCCATTTCTTCGAGAATTCGTAGCCGCCGAAGACGCGCTGCCAGTAAGGCTCGCCGCTTTTGCCGTTGTCGAGCGCCGCGCCGATCGCCGGCACATGCGAGGTGGTCACTCCTGCGATTAGCTTAGCCACGGTTCTTCCACTCCGATTTGCTGCGGTTGCCGTCGGGCGAGCGGCCGCCGGCGAGCATCATCGCCGCATAGGATTCCTGCGTCGAGCCGGTCATCAGCGCGGCGAGGTTCTGGAAGGACAGCCCGTCCGTCGCGCCGAGCTTCGAGGTGTAATAGATGTTGCCGCCGAGCTCGAGCATCCGGTTCCACTGCCGCTTCAAGATCGCGTCGCGCTGGTCGGGCGAGAGACGCGGGAAATGTTCGTCGAGATATTTCGCTTCGTTCGCCTTGAAGGCCTTGCGATTCTCGTCCTTCATCAGCGACATGCAAAACATGTTGAGCCAATAGCCCGCGCGCGAGCGCTTGGCATCGAAGACCTGCGTGCCGGGTATGTCCTCATAAGCTTCTTCGGCCATATCAGTTGCTCCAATAGAGGCGCATCGGATTGTCGACCAGCAATTTGCGCTGCTGTTCCGCGGTGGGCGCGAATTTCGGGATCATATCGGTGAGGACGCCGTCGTCCGGCATATGCGTCGTCATGTTGGGATGCGGCCAGTCCGTGCCCCAGAGAACGCGATCGGGGAAGCGCTCGGTGATGGCGCGGGCGTAGGGCACGACGTCGTCGTAGGGCGGACCTTTCTTAGAGATGCGCTCGGGTCCGGTCACCTTCACGTAGATTTTCTTGTTCTCGTCCAAGAGCTTCAGATAGGCCTGAAAGTCGGGATGATCGACCCCCTTCGTCACATCGGGGATCGACATATGGTCGAGCACGATGGTGGTCGGCAGCGCCTTCAAAAACGGCGTGATCGTCGGCAGGCTCGGCGCCTCGAAATAGACGACGGTGTGCCAGCCCAAAGGCTCGATCTTCCTGGCGACGCCGAGATGGACCTCGTGCGGCGTCGCGTCGACGAGGCGCGGCAGGAAATTGAAACGCACGGCGCGCATGCCGGCCTTGTCCATCTCTCTGAGCTCGCCGACGTCGATCGACGCCTTCACCACCGCGACGCCGCGCGCCTTGCCGTTGGAATTGACCATCGCATCGATGGTCGCGGTGTTGTCGGTTCCATGGCAGCTCGCCTGGACGATGACGTTGCGCGAGAAGCCGAGGAAGTCGCGCAGCTTGAAGAGCTCTTCCTTTGGCGCGTCGTAGGGCGTGTATTTGCGCTCCGGCGCGAACGGGAACTTCGCCGCCGGGCCGAAGACATGGCAATGCGCATCGACCGCGCCGGGCGGCGGGGTGAATTTCGGCTTCGAGGGGTTGAGGCAGTAGCTTGCGAAATCAGCCATCTTTCTTGTCCTTGTCCATCTCGGCGAAAACCTGGTTGGCGCGGTTGAAAGCCGACATCGCCGCCGGCACGCCGGCATAGATCGCGGCATGCATCAGCACCTCTTTCACCTCGTCGCGCGAGACGCCGGAATTCGGCGTCAGCGAGAGATGCACTTGCAACTCCTCGAGCCGGCCGAGCGCGGTCAGCATCGCGATCGTCAGCATGTGGCGCGTCTTCTTGTCGAGGCCCGGCCGCGCCCAGACCTCGCCGAAAGCATATTGATTGACGAAATCCATCCACTCGTCGGTGAAGGCGGTGCGCCGCGCCTGCGCCTCGTTGAAGCGCCGCTCGCCCATCAGCCATTTGCGGACTTCGGCGCCGCGTTTGAAAATGTCGCTGTTCTTGTCCATCGCGCTTCTCCTCTTGCGCCGTTATTGCGCCGCGAGCCAGTCGCCGATGGCGCGCGTCACCGAGGCCGCCTGCTCCAAGACGACGATATGCGCCGCGTCGGGAATGATGGTCAGCTTCGAGCCTTTGATCATGGTGTTGAGCTTGCGCGCTTCGGTGACGGTGGTCGCCGGATCCTGCTCGCCGACGATGATCTGCGTCGGGCAGACGATCTTTGCATCGTCGGCCCGCAAATCCATGTTGCGGATCGCGAGGGCGCAGCCGAGATAACCCGCCATCGGCGTGCGCGCATACATGTTGCGGATGCCCTGGATGGTCGCCGGCTCCCGCTCGCGATAGGGCTTGGTGAACCAGCGCTCCATCGTCGCCTCGGTGGTGATGGCGATGGTGCCGGCTTTGCGAATGGCGGCGATGCGCTCGTCCCACACCGTCTGGCTCATCTGCGAGGCGGTATCGACGAGGATCAGCGACGCGAGAAGCTCGGGCGCTTTCGCCGCAAGCTTCTGGCCGAGCATGCCGCCGATCGAGAGGCCGCAAAGATGCACGCGCTTCAAGCCCAGCGCCTTGATCAGCGCCGCCGCGTCGTCGGCCAGCATGTCCATCGTGTAGCCGGCGTCGCCCGCATCCGGGGCATCGGTCATGCCATGACCGCGGGTGTCGTAGCGCAGGACCCGGTACTTGCCGCGCAGCGCCGCCACCTGATTGTCCCAGATCGCGAGATTGGTGCCGAGCGAGTTCGAGAACATTACCACCGGCGCCGCCTCGGGGCCTTCGAGCAGATAATGCGTGGTGATGTCGCCGGTCCGGATGAACGGCATGACAGGCTCCCTTATAGGCTTATGTGTCCGAAATTAGCGCTTTTGCTGCGAAATTCCAGCGCGGGGCCGGCCCATGCCTTGATTCCTCGATTGCCCACCAACAGGATAGCCGATCTTTGCCGCTCGCTCGCGCAGCCGCCCCGCCAGACGCTGCGCTCGCGAGCGGATAACACGCAAAACTCGGAGATGCATCGTTATGGCACAACGCACCAAACCGCCGTTCCGCGCCGATCATGTCGGCAGCCTGCTGCGCCCGCCCGAGCTGGTCGCGGCATGGAAGCGCTTTCAGGCCAAGGAGATCGACGAGGCCGAGCTGAAGCGCATCGAGCATGAAGCCGTGCGCGGCGTCGTGAAGCTGCAGGAAGATCTGGGGCTCCAGCTCGCGACCGACGGCGAATACCAACGTTCGTCCTGGCATCGCGACTTCCTGCAGCAGATCGGCAATGTGAAGATGGTCGAAAACAAGCTGAAGCTGCGCTTCCACACGCATGAAGGCGACACCGAAATGACGCCGCCCGGTTTCCGCATCGAGGGGAAGCTCTTCCGCCCGAAGCCGATCTTCGTCGATCATTTCAAATATCTGAAATCGGTTTGCCACGTCACCCCGAAGATCACCATCCCGAGCCCCTCCAACCTCCATTTCCGCGGCGGGCGGCAGATGGTCGACGAGAAAGCCTATCCGCAGATGGACGCGTTCTTCGACGATCTCGCCCGCGTCTATCAGGAAGAGATCGGCGATCTCGCGGCCAACGGGTGCCGTTATCTTCAGCTCGATGAGGTGAACTTCGCCTATCTCTGCGATCCCAGCTTGCGCGAGAGCGTCAAGGCGATCGGCGAAGACCCGGCGAGCTTGCCGCAGACCTATGCGAAGCTCCTCAACGCGGTGATCGCGAAGAAGCCGGCCGACATGGTGGTGGCGATGCATCTCTGCCGCGGCAACTCGCGCAGCGCCTGGATCGCCGAAGGCGGCTACGAGCCGGTCGCCGAGGTGCTGTTCAATCAGATCAATGTCGACGGCTACTTCCTCGAATACGACAGCCCGCGCGCCGGCGATTTCGCGCCGCTGCGCTTCGTGCCCAAGGGCAAGACCGTCGTTCTCGGACTCGTCACCTCGAAGCTGCCGAAGCTCGAGAGCAAAGACGAGCTGAAGCGGCGGATCGAGGAAGCGGCGAAATATTGTCCTCTCGATCAGCTGGCGCTCTCGCCCCAATGCGGCTTCGCAAGCGTCCTCGAAGGCAACAAGCTTACCGTCGCCGACGAGATCGCGAAGCTCAAGCTGATCGTCGACGTCGCGCGCGAAGTGTGGGGCTAAATAAAACGTTCGAACCGCAAAGCTCGAAAGGCGCCAAGCGAAGGTTCCTGGCGCCTTCGCGCCTTGGCTTTTTGCGCCCAAATCCCTCTACCCGCGTTGCCCTTTGACCGAGGGCGCGATCGGCGCATAATTGCCGAAACCCGAAACAATCGGGACAACAGGGAGGCGATCGATCATGGCTCAGGGTCAAACCGTCAACGTCTCGCAAGTCATCGACGGCGGGCGCTTCGGCGGGTTCCAATGGATGGTGGCGATCTGGTGCTTCGTGCTGGTGACGCTCGACGGCTTCGATAACGGCGCGGTCAATTTCGCGGCGCCGGTGATCGTCAAGGAATGGGGCGTGGCAATGCCGTCGTTCGCCGCCGTCTTCGGCGCCGGCCTCTTCGGGCTGATGCTCGGCGCGTTGTCCTCGGGACCGCTCGCCGACCGTTTCGGGCGCAAGCTGGTCGTGCTCAGCTCGACCCTGGTGTTCTCGGTTTTCGCCCTCGCCACGACGCTCGCTCATTCGATCGATCAGCTCTGGATCCTGCGCTTCCTCACCGGTATCGGCGTCGGCGGCTTGATGCCGAATTCGATCGCGCTGACCGCGGAATACGCGCCGAAGCGCATCCGCGCGACCGTGGTCGCGATCATGTTCCTTGGCTTTCCCTTGGGCGCGGGCGCGCCCGGCTGGCTCGGCCCGGTGCTGATTCCGCGCTATGGCTGGCAAGGCCTCTTCCTGCTCGGCGGGTTGCTGCCGCTGATCCTGTTGCCGATCGCGATTTTCATCCTGCCGGAATCGATCCGCTTCCTCGTCAACCGCGGCAATCGGCCCAACACCGTCGCCGCCTCTCTCAACCGCCTCACGGGTCAGCATCAATTCGATGGCAACGAGCAATTCACGATGCCGACGGATCGGCACCTGCCCGGATTCGCGGTGAAGCATCTGCTGATCGAGGGCCGCGCTTTTAACACTGTGCTGCTGTGGATCACCTTCTTCAGCAATCTTCTCATCATCTATTACCTGGCGAGCTGGCTACCCCTTGTGCTGCGCTCGTCCGGCGTGCCGCTCAACGACGCGCTGCGTCTCGGCAGCCTCACCAGCTGGGCGGGGATCGTCAGCACGATCGTCTTGGGCCCCGTCGTCGATCGTCTCACCGCGCCGCCTGTGGTGACGGTGCTTTACGTCCTCGCCGCCGTGTTCATCTTCGCTATCGGCCTCTCCGGCTCGAGCGTGCCATTGCTCGCGATCACCATCACCTGCTGCGGCATGTGCGTTATCGGCGCACAGAGCTTCATCAATGTGATGTCGGCGGTGCTCTATCCGACCGCAGTCCGTTCGACCGGCGTCGGCTGGGCGCTCGGCGTCGGCCGCGTCGGCGCGATCATCGGGCCTGTGGTCGGCGGCCTATTGCTGGCCGCGCAATTCACGCCGCGCTCGCTCTTTTTCATGATCGCAATACCGGCGCTGGTCGCCGCGCTCGCGATGTTCATCCTGACGCTGCGGCTACGCGGCCACGAAACGATGTCGAGTACCGAGCCGCTGCCGATCCTGCATTAGTGCGGCGCGCTAGCGGAAGCGCGGGAACAGCACCGACGCGTTGTTGTCGATCGCCTTGAGCTCGTCCGCCGTGAAAGCGGCGCTGGCGACGAGGCCGTTGACGCATTCGTCCGAATAGCGCCACGGATAGTCGGTGCCGAAGCAAATCTGCGCCAGCGGAATGAGATGCTTCAGCGCCAAGAGCGGCGAGCCGTGCAGCACCTGCGCCGTGTCGTAGAAGAATTTCTTCGCCTCGGCGACGAAGCCTTGCGGCATCAGCTCTTTGTAACGCGCCTCTTTCCCCATGCGGATGAAGCGCTCGACGAGGAACGGCATGGTACCGCCGCCATGCGACCAGATGATCTTCAAATCGGGGCAACGCTGGAGCGTGCCGCTGAAGAGCATGTTGACGAGCGCGCGGGTCGTGTCGGTGCCGTATTCGATCGACGAATCGCGGATCACGATCTCTTTGAGGATGCCGCGCGTGCACATCGGCCCGTGCGGATGGGTGTAGACCACGGCCTTGCGGCGATTGAGCTCGTCGAACACCGGCGCGAAGATCTTGTCGCCAAGCCAATGATCGTCGTAGCTGGTGATGAGATGAACGCCGTCGGCCTTCAAGACATCGAAAGCGTATTCGATCTCTTTTAAGGCGCCGTCGATATCGGGCAAAGGCAGCGACGCGAAGTGCCCGAAGCGGCCCGGATAGTCCCGCACCAGCCGCGCCATATAGTCGTTGTTCTCGCGCGCATAGGCGCGGCGCGCTTCGCCTTTGACCTGTTCGGGCAAGGTCGCCGAATTGACCGCGAGGGTGACGCCGCCCTTGTCCATATCGGCGAGCGCATCCTTTTGGTTCATGATCGCGGCGAGATGCGCCGTGAGGACGCCCCAGTCGCGGAGCTGCGGAATGAATTTCGGCGCGACGAGATGATGATGGACGTCGATGCGTGCCACGGGGAAAGCCTCCTTAAAACTAAAAACCGAAACGCGGCAACAAAGGCGCAATGTTGCGATAGTCGATGCCCTCGAGCTCGGCCGCGCTCAAGACGCCGCTGGCGCGGAGTTCTTCGATGCATTGCACCGAGGTGCCCCAGGGGTAGTCCGTGCCGAAGACCGTGTGCTCGAGTCCGACGACATCGCGCAGCGCGTTGAGCATCGCCGGATGCATCGCCTGCGCCGTGTCGTAATAGAATTTCTTCAGCTCGGCGACGATGCCGTTGGGGAAATGCTTCTGGTTCGCGGGAATGCCCGCCGTCTTCAGGAAACGATAGATCAGGAACGGCATGGTGCCGCCGGCATGCGACCAGATGATCTTAACATCCGAGCAGCGCTGCGCCGTGCCGGTGAAGACCATGTTGGCGATCGCGCGGGTCGTATCGGTGCCGTATTCGATCATCGCATCCGGCATCACGATCTCTTTCAAGGGCAGCGTGCAGCAATAGGGCGAATGCGGATGGGTGTAGACCAGCGCCTTGCGGCGCTGCA
>DATGLO010000020.1:0-9382 GCA_035294105.1 Allostellaceae bacterium | reverse complement strand
AGGCAAGGCTGCACCGAGACGCCGTGAATGTCGGGCATCTTCTGATTGAGCTCGCCGCGCAAGATCGGGATGAAGACGAATTGCGTGTCGCAGCGCCCGTCGCCGTCGAGATCGAGGAAGCCGCCGCCTTCGACGACGTTCGAGGTGACGAGGCCGGTGCGGAAGAAATACCATTGCAGGAAATGCTTCAGGCCTTTGAAGCCCTTGTCCTCGCCGAGGATGCTGATCGGGTCTTTGCACAGGCCGTGAATCGGCACCGAGAGATGGTCCTGAAAATTTGCCCCGACGCCGGGCTTGTCGAGCACCACCTCGATGCCATGCTGTTGCAGATGTGCGGCGGGGCCGAGGCCGGATCGCATTAGCACCGTCGGCGTTGCGATCGCGCCGGCGGTGACGATGACCTCGCGTCGCGCTTTGGCCTCGACGACGCCGGCCGCGACGCTGCGATAGGAGACGCCGGTGGCGCGGCGGTTCTCGATCAGCACCCGGTCGACGATCGCCCCGGTGACGACGGTGAGGTTCGCGCGCTTTTCGGCCTCGCGCAGATAGCAGCGCGCGGTGCTGGCGCGCTCGCCCTGATGCTGCGTCACTTGATGGAAGCCGACGCCTTCCTGGCTCTCGCCGTTGAAGTCGTAATTGTAGGGCACGGGCCGGTTGCGGCCATCGCCTGTCTCTTGCGCGGCGCGAATGCATGCTTCGGTCAACGGATGGTGATGGCGCAGATCGTCGACTTTCAGCGGCCCTTCGGTGCCGTGATAGCGGCCCGACAGGGTCGCGTTGCTTTCGGCTTTGACGAAATAAGGCAGCACGTCCTCATAGGCCCAGCCGGTCGCGCCCATCGCCGCCCAGCCGTCGTAATCCTCTTTCTGGCCGCGGATATAGACCATGCCGTTGACCGAACTGCCGCCGCCGAGCGTGCGGCCTTGCGGCACGAAGAGCCGGCGGCCGTTCACCTTCGGATCGGGCTCGCTCATATATTTGAAGGTGCGCTCGGTTGGGATGACGCGGTAATTGCCGGCGGGCATGCGGATGAAGATCGTGTTGTCGCGCGGACCTTCTTCGAGCAGCAGCACCCGCGCCTTCGCATCGGCCGTCAGACGATAGGCGAGGACGCAACCGGCAGAACCGGCGCCGACGATGATGTAATCGAAATCGGCGTCCTTCTCGCTCATCGTTTCGCGCCGGTCGTTTCCGCCATGACGCGAACGATGTCGTCCATGCCGGTGCGCGCGACATCGACGAAATTTTGCAGGCGGATGAAGCCGTGGGTCATGCCAAGATAACGCTTGACCCACACCTTGACGCCGGCAGCGGCAAGCCGCTTGCCGTAGGTCTCGGCCTCGTCGCGCAGCACGTCGTATTCCGCGCTCATGATCAGCGCCGGCGGCAGACCTGCGAGGGTGAGGGCGCGCAACGGCGAGATCAGCGGATCGGCGCGCTTGGCTTTGTCGCCTTTGAGATAATGATCGTAGAACCAGCCCATATCTGCGGCGGTCAACACGTAGCCCTTACCGTTTTCGCGATAGGACGGCGTCTCCATATCGCAATCGCAGACCGGATACATCAGGATTTGCAGCGCGATCTTCGGGCCGCCGCGGTCGCGCGCCAGCAGCGCGCAGACCGTCGCGAGATTGCCGCCGGCGCTGTCGCCCGCGAGGACGATCGGCACGCTGAGCCGCGCTGCTTCTTGCGCGGCGAATTGCAGCCCGTCCCAGCAATCATCGAGCGGCGTGGGGTAGGGATGCTCGGGCGCAAGGCGGTATTCGACCAGCAGCGCGGCGCAGTTGGTCCGCGCGATCATGAAGCGCGCGATGAAGTCGCAATCGTCGATGCTGCCGATGACCCAGCCGCCGCCGTGATAGAAGACGACGAGGCTGGTCGGCTTGCCGTCCTTGGGCATCAGGAGGCGGCCTTTGATCGCGCCGCTACGTGTCGGGATGTCGAGATCGTTGACCTTGCCGACGTCGGGCGCGGCGCCGGCTTGCGCCGCGCGCGCGGCAAAGAATTTGCGCGCTTCCTCGGGCGTCGATGCGGCGACGCCCTTCCAGGGCGATGCCCGCATCATCTCGAGCATTTGCGCGACGAAAGGATGAAGCGGCATCAGCTTTCCTCGTCCGCTTCGTGATGCCTTTCACCCCCTTCCCATCCTTCCCCCTTCAAGAGGGAAGGGGTTTTGTCATGCGACCCTTCCCCCTTGAGGGGGAGGGCAAGGGTGGGGGGTAATGAACGCATGGCCGCTATTGTGAAGCGAGGAACTTTTCGACCAACGCGGCGACCTCGTCGGTCTTCTCGTAAGGCAGCATGTGGCCGGCGCCTTTGACGACGAAGGTCTGCAACCTCGGCAGCCTGGCCGCGAAATCCTCGGCATAGCGCGGCGGCACGAAGCCGTCTTTCTCGCCGAAGATCGCAAGGCTCGGCGCGGCGATGCGCGGCAGGCGCTTCTTCAGGCCCTTCTCCGGAATCGGCCAGGTGAATTTGGTGACCGCGGTCAGGCCTTGCGCGATGGCGATGAGGCGCTCGGCGTCGCTTTGCGGCCCGGCTTCGTTCGAGCGCCGCGCGGCAAGGGCGTCGCGCGCCTCCTTGTCGTGCCAGAGCAGGCTTTCGACCATGACGAAAGGCTCGGCAAAGATGTCGGTGACGGGATAGGCGTCGTTCCACATTCCGACCGGCGCGAGCAGGACGAGCTTCTTGGCGCGGCGCGGGAAATGCGACGCGATCTCGGCGGCGACCATCGCACCGAAGGAATGGCCGACGAGGATTGCGCTGTCGAGCTTCAGATGATCGAGGAGATCGTCGTAATCGAGCGCAAGCTCGTGGATGTTGCCGATCTCGTCGAGCTCGGCGAGATCGTTGAATCCCGGCGCCAGCGGCGCGATCACGCGATGCGTGCGCTCGAGCGCCGCGACCAGCGGATCGCCGTGGATGAGCCCGCTGAGGCCGTGGAGCCAGACGAGCGCCGGCCCCGAGCCGCCGCTGTGAACCTGCCAGACGCGGCCGTTGCCCAGCTTTACCGTTTCACTATTCAGCATCGCGCCCTCAGATGAGCGCCGCGATCGGGGCCGGCTCGGCGATGTGGTCGAGCGTTCCGGTCGGCCACCATTTATCCTCATACTCGCTGAACTTGTTGCGCAGCCGCGGCATCACTTCCTTGGCGAAGCGCGTCGTGTTGTACATCGTCGTTTCTTTGGACATGTTGCCGTAGTGGCAGAGCACCATGAGATGCCCGACATTCATCTTGTTGGCGAGATTGTCGAGCTGCTGATAGACGCTCTCGGGGCTGCCGGCGACGACGTAGCCGCGGGTGATCATTTCTTTCCAGGTGAGGTTCTCGACATCCTGGCGGCGCGTCGAGCGCGCGACCATGCTCTCGATGCCGGCGCGCATGGTCGGGATCGAGGTGTAGCCCGCCGGATTGCCGAAGCCCGGATAGGTGTGCAGGCAGCGCGAATAGAAATAGGTAGCGGGGCCTGAATAGAGCCGCTCGGCCTCGGCATCGTTCTCGGCGACGCCGATGAATTGCAGGAAGCCGCAGCGATAGGGATTGCGGTCCTTGCCCTTTTTCGCGACCACGTCCCAGAAGCCGTCATTCACCTTCTGGCCGGCGATGTAGCCGAAATAGCTAAGGTTCGCGTAGAGGAAGTCGTTGTCGACGCACCAATCCCAGGTCTCGACGCTGCCGCCGCCCGGGATCCAGACCGGCGGATGCGGCTTCTGGATCGGCCGCGGCCAGACATTGACGTAACGCAGCTGGGTGTATTTGCCGTTAAAGGCGAAAGGCTCGGGCTCGGTCCAGGCGCGCAGCACCAGCTTGCAGCCTTCGTAATATTTGTCGCGCAAGGTCGCCGGCGCTTTGCCATAGGCATAGACGGTGTCCATCGGCGTGCCCACGGGGAAGCCCGCGACAAGCCGCCCGCCCGAAAGGCAATCGAGCATCGCCATCTCTTCGGCGACGCGGGTCGGCGGGTCGTAGAGCGCGACCGAATTGCCCATGATGATGAGCTTGGCGCGGCTGGTGCGCCGCGCGAGCGATGCCGCGATCAGATTAGGCGACGGCATCATGCCATAGGCGTTCTGGTGATGCTCGTTGACGCAGATGCCGTCGAAGCCGACCGCCTCGGCATATTCGAGCTCGTCGAGATAGTCGTTATAGGCGCGGTGTCCGATCTTGGGATCGAAGAGGCTCGAGGGCACGTCGACCCAGACCGAGCGGTAGTCCGTCTTGAAGTTCTCCGGCAGCTCCGGATAGGGCATCAGGTGGAACCAATGGAACTTCATGGCGTCTCCCTTTAACGCAGCCTGCTTTGGTAGCATCATGGCACCAATGACGTGCGGGTCAAAGCCTTTCGCCTGGAGGGCTTTGTCGGGGGCACTTCGTTCGAGGGCGCTGGCGAGCTATGTTTGGGGCAAGGAGAAAGCTCATGGCGGTCACCGAAAGCGAGCAAAAGGCGAAAGCCCTGCCTGAGGGCGCGCGCGAGGCGATGGAGCGTCTCAACGCCGAAGCCGGGAAATACAGCATCTGGCTCAGGACCCAGGCCAACGCGCCCTCGCAGCGGCCGTGGTTCCGCGACACCGCCCTCGATGTCGGCGGCCAGCTCGCTGCCGGGCGCGTCGGCGCCAATCAGATGAAGGCGCTGCCGCATCGCTGGCGCTGGAAAGAAATATCGCCCTATCTCGATCGCATCTCGCAGATCGCGAAGGAAGCGGACGTGCCGCCGATCGAATTCGCCGACCGGCAGCAATTCCTTTTGACCAATCCCGGCCTCGGTGGCCGGCTGCAAGTCACCTCGACGATCCGCTGCGCGATCTCGATCTACAATCCCGGCGATGTCGCGCCGGTGCATGTCCATGCGCCGAATGCCAGCCGAACGATTTTGTCGGAAAAAGGTGGCTACACGACGATCGAGGGCGAGCGCTGCATCGCCGAGCGCGGCGATCTTATCCTCACGCCCAACGGCACCTGGCACGATCACGGCAACGACGATGCGAAGCCGGTGGTGTGGGCCGACATTCTCGATTTCCCGCTCCTCGAATTCCTCGACTGCAACTGGCTCGACGATCACTACACCGGGCCGAAGATGAGCAACGCGCGCGCGCAGCAACCGACGCTCGAAGCCGGCTATTCGCAGAAGCTTTACGGCAAGGGCGGGCTGCTGCCTGCCTTCGTCTCGCATCAGCGCGGCTTCGGCCAGAATGTCGGGCCGGTCTTCCAATATCGCTCGCGCGATATCCGCGAGACGCTTACCGCGCTGCGCAACGAGACCGGCGATCCCTATGAGGGCATCACCTTGCGCTTCGTCAATCCGGCGAACGGCCAGCCGGTCTTCACCACGCTCGATTATTCGGCGCAGCTCATCCGCCCCGGCGAGGAGACGCGCTGGAAGCGCGAGACCGCGAACGTCTTCTACATCGTGCTCGAGGGCAGCGGCGCGACCGAGATCGCCGGCCAGCGCTACGATTGGGAGCGCAACGACATCATCGTCGTGCCCAATTTCCTATGGCGGCGCCACATCAACACCGGCAAGAGCGACGCGATCCTTTACGCCGTCTCGGATTGGCCGCTCTTCGAGAAGATCGGCCAATACCGCGTCCAGGGCCGCAGGGCGGATGGCACGGTCGAGCAGCTCATCCAATAGCGCAGGGCAGGACCCCTTGAGAGCGGCGCCATTTGCCGCTATCGGAAGCTCCAACAAGATCAAGTTCTGAGGCGGAATCCCATGGATACGCGGGTCGATGAGAATGCGCTGGCGCTCGAGCAGTTTGGCGTGGGGCAGCCGGTGCTGCGGGTCGAGGATCCAAAGCTGCTCCGAGGCCGGGGGCGCTATACCGACGACGTCAACGTCGCCGGTCAGGCGCACGCCTATGTCGTTCGCAGCCGCTACGCCCACGGCACGATCCGCAAGATCGATGTCGCCGCTGCGCGCAAGCTGCCCGGCGTGCTCGGCGCCTATACCGCAGCCGATCTCGCGGCGGCCGGTGTCGGGCCGATCAAATGCGGCATGATGGTGCAAGGCCGCGACGGCAAGCCCTGGCTGACGCCGCCCCGGCCGGTGCTGGCGGCCGAAAAAGTGCGCTTTGCCGGCGAGGCGGTTGCGCTGATCGTCGCCGAGACGCTGGCGCAAGCAAAAGACGCGGCCGAAGCGGTCGAGGTCGAGATCGATCCCTTGCCGGCGGTGCCGACTCCTGTTGCGGCGCTCGCGGCGGGCGCGCCGCAAGTCCATGACAGCGTGCCGGGCAATATCGCGGTCGATTACCACTGGGGCGACAGCGCCAAGGTGGCCGAGGCCTTCGCCAAGGCGGCGCATGTGACGAAGCTGTCGCTGGTCAGTAACCGGATCGTTATCAATCCCTTGGAGCCGCGCTCCGCGCTCGGCCAATACGATGCGGCGAGCGGCAAATACACGCTGACGGTCTGCAGCCAGGGCGTCTTCGGCATGAAGGGCGGCACGGCCGGCATTCTCGGCACCACGCCCGATAAGATGCGCATCCTGACGCACAACGTCGGCGGCTCTTTCGGCATGAAGAGCCAGGTCTTTCCCGAGAACGTCATGGTGCTGTTCGCGGCGAAGGCGCTCGGCCGGCCGGTTAAATGGACCGACGAGCGGTCCGACAGCTTCCTCTCCGATCACCACGGCCGCGATCATGCGCAGACGATCGAGGGCGCCTTCGACAAGGACGGCAATATTCTCGCCGTGCGCCTGACCGGCACCGGCAATGCCGGCGCCTATCCGATCGTGCCGCTGCCTTACACCGTCAACGCGGTGAAGAATGTCGTCGGCGTCTACAAGACGCCGCTGCTCGAAGTGAACACCAAGGGCGTCTACACCAATTCGACGCCGGTCGGGGCCTATCGCGGCGCCGGTCGCCCCGAGGGCAATTACTATATGGAGCGGCTGCTCGATACTGCCGCCGCCGAGATGGGCATCGACAAGCTCGAATTGCGCCGGCGCAACCACATCCCGGCGAGCGCGATCCCGTACAAGGCGCCGTCCGACATGAATTACGACAGCGGCGATTTCCGCGCCGTCATGGATCACGCGCTGCGATCGTCCGACTGGCAGGGCTTCGAGCAGCGCAAGGCCGAGAGCCGCGCGCGCGGCAAGATCCGCGGCCGCGGTATCGGCTCCTATCTCGAAGTGACGGCGCCGCAAGGCAAGGAGATGGGCGGCATCCGCTTCGATAAGGATGGCGGCGTCACCATCGTCACCGGCACGCTCGATTACGGCCAGGGCCATCACGCGCCTTTCGCGCAGGTGTTGGTCTCGCGGCTCGGCATACCGTTCCACAAGATTCGGCTCCTCCAGGGCGATAGCGACGAGCTGCTCTTCGGCGGCGGCACGGGCGGCTCGCGCTCGATCATGTCGAGCGGCAATGCGCTCGTGAAGGCGAGCGATCAGGTGATCGAGCGCGGCAAGCAAATCGCCGCAGTGGTGCTGGAAGCGGCGCCGGCCGACATCGAATTCGGCAAAGGCCGCTTCACCATCGTCGGCACGGACCGCTCCGTCGGGCTGATGGAGCTTGCCGCCAAGCTGCGCGACGGGCTGAAGCTGCCCGAAGGCACGCCGGATTCACTCGACGTCAATCTCGTCGCCGACACGCCGTCCTCGGCTTTTCCGAACGGCTGCCACATCGCCGAGGTCGAGCTCGATCCGGATACCGGCGTGATCGAGGTGGTGAAATATTCGATGGTGAACGATTTCGGCAATATCGTGAATCCGCTCACCGTCGCCGGCCAGGCGCATGGCGGCGTCGTTCAGGGCATCGGCCAGGCGCTGTTGGAGCGCACCTATTACGATGCCGACGGCCAGCTGCTCTCCGGCTCCTATATGGATTACGCCATGCCGCGTGCCGACAACGCGCCGATGTTCGCGATCGAGAACCATCCCGTGCCGGCCGCGACCAACGTCCTCGGCGTCAAAGGCTGCGGCGAGGCGGGCTGCGCCGGCTCGCTGCCCTCGATCATGAACGCGGTGCTCGATGCCCTCAGCGAATACGGCATCAAGCATATCGACATGCCGGCAACGCCCGAGCGCATCTGGCGCGCGATCCGCGAGGCGCGCCCGGCCTGATCCGGCGCCATCCGCCGCGATCGTTAAGAACGCTTAAGGCTTGCGCGCTTTCTGCGGCGCGCGCGGCAGGGCTTCACATTTTATTAACGGGTCGAAAGGCAATCATCATCAGATTGACCTCGCTGTCTCTGACGGTTGCCAATACGCCCATGATTCTCAAGTCCCTACGCCGCCTCGTGCGCGACCGCCGTGGCAACGTCGCCATGATGTTCGCGATCTCGCTGCTGCCGATGGTTTTCCTTGGCGGCATGGCGATCGACTACACGATGGCGTCCGACAAGCAGGCGCAGCTCAACGGCTATGCCGACGCGGCCGCGCTCTCCGCCGTCACGCCGACGATGATGGCGCAAAGCAACTCGACGGCGAAGACGACGGCGACCAACACCTTCAACGCCCAGGCCAGCGCCCTCAGCGGCATCAGCTATTCGCCGAGCAATCTTTCGGTCAACATCACGACGAACAGCGGCGGCACGCGCACCGCAACCGTCAGTTACACGGCGAGCTATCCGACCTTCTTTGCCAGCCTCCTCGGCGTCAATCAGATCAATCTCGGCGGCTCGTCGACGGCGAACGGCGGTCTGCCGCCCAACATCAATTTCTATCTGCTGCTCGAAGATTCGCCGTCGATGGCGCTCGCCGCCACCTCGGCCGGCGTGCAAAGCCTGATCAACGCCACGCAATACGAAAGCGACGGCTCGGGCGCCAAAGGCTGCGCCTTCGCCTGCCATGAATATGAACCGTCGCAAGACGGCTTGTCGAAAGACAACTATGCGGTGGCCCGCGGCCTCGGCCTGACCTTGCGCATCGATCTCGTCAGCACCGCCGCACAGAACCTGATGACGACCGCGACGACCACGATGGCGAACAACAACGCCTCGTATCAGATGGCGATCTACACCTTCGACGTCACGCTCAACACGATCCAGACCCTGACATCGAGCATGACCAAGGCCGCGGAATCGGCAAAGAACATTCAGGTGCTCGAGGTCTGCTACAACAATCGCCTGAGCTGCAGCGGCGCCGGCGCCGGCGACAACGACATGGATTCCGATTTCGATCAGGCCATGTACAAGATCAACAAGATCATGCCCAACCCGGGCAGCGGCACGAACACCAAGGGCGACACGCCGCAGGAAGTGCTGTTCATCGTGACGGATGGCGTCGAAGACGCATGCGAGTCGCCGGCGGCAAATCCGACCACCGACACGAATTGCCGCGAGCAGTACTACATGGATTACGTGAACGGCTCGGGCAACACCTATGCCGCACCGGGTGGGTCCGACTGGTGCTCGACCATCAAGAACCGCGGCATTCGC
>DATGLO010000019.1:0-5854 GCA_035294105.1 Allostellaceae bacterium | reverse complement strand
AAATCTTGCCGGGCAAATCACAGCAGATGGCCGCCGCGGATCGCCTTGGTGCGCAAATAGCGCTCGTTATGCGCATTCGCCGGGAAAGCATGCGGCACGCGCTCGACCACCTCGATGCCGCTACGCGTGAGCGCCGCGACCTTTTCGGGGTTGTTGGTCAGGAGCCGCACCTTGCCGAAGCCCAACTGCCGCAACATGGCCGCGGCCGGGAGATAGACGCGCTCGTCCGCATCGAAGCCCAAAAGCTCATTGGCATCGATCGTATCGAAGCCGGCGTCCTGCAGCTCGTAAGCGCGCAGCTTGTTGGCAAGGCCGATGCCGCGGCCTTCCTGCGAGAGATAAAGCACGGCGCCGCCGCCGCTCTTGGCGATCTCGGCGATGGCGCCGCGCAGTTGATCGCCGCAATCGCAGCGCAAGCTGCCGAGCAAATCGCCGGTGAAGCATTCGGAATGAATGCGGACGAGAAGCGGCGCCGCCGGATCGGGTTCGCCGATGACGATGGCGATATGGCCAATGCCGCCGTCGCGCGGCCGGAAATGGACGAGCCGCGTATTCTCGGCGTCGGCCAAAGGCACCCGCGCCTCGCTAATCATTTGCAGACTGCTTGCCGCTTCGGCCTCATAGGCAAAAGCGTCGGCGGCATCGATCGTCAGCACATCCTCGCGGGCGGCAAAGCGCTTCGCCGCCGCCAAGGTCAGCGGCACGACCACCGCCGCCGGCAGCAACCGCGCCAACTTCACCAGCTCAATCGCCGCATCGACCAAACGGTCGCCGGCTGGCGCATCGAGGGCGAGCCCGGCAACTGCCGCGCCAGGATCGGCCAGGCGATGGACAAAGCTCGCTTCGGTATCGCGCGGCAAGGCCAGCACATTGGTGCCGCCGGCCGTGCTTGGCACGGGCGCGAGGCCGAGCGCGGCGGCGCGGCGGCGCGTGAGCGCCAGCGCGACCTTGCCGCCATCCAGCGCCGCCAACTGCGCCAGGCTCGCGGTGTTCGCGGTCTCGGCCGCTTGCAGCGCCAGCGCGGCTTGACCGGTCGCGACAATGGCGATGACGCCGCGCCGCAGATCGCCGATCACACGGTCGACCCGGCGCAGCAAATGCGTATCTCGCGACTGGCCTTCGGAAATGCTCAAACCACTGCCTCTTTCTTCTCGCCCGCCGCTTTATCTTCCGTCCCATTTGCCGCGAGCCAGGCGACATCGACCGCAAAGGAATAGCTCAACACCGCCAGGGCGGCGAGGCAGAGGGGCGCGGCGGCCGACGG
The DNA here is from genome assembly GCA_035294105.1 of Allostellaceae bacterium. Taxonomy (GTDB): domain Bacteria; phylum Pseudomonadota; class Alphaproteobacteria; order ATCC43930; family CGMCC-115725; genus CAIKMD01. The sequence goes on along the minus strand of DATGLO010000019.1, from coordinate 4,590 downwards.
CGATATCGGCGGCGCCACAACGAAAATCAACACCGCCGTCTGGGCGACGCAGATGATCTGCCGGCGGCGCCGCGGCGGCAACGGCGCCGCCAAGATTGGCCACAACCAGCCGCCGAGGACGAAGATATAACGCATCAGGCCGCTGAGCAGCACCCATGGCCCGGCTTGGCCGCTGAGCCAGACCAGAAGGCTGAGCCCGGCCAGGGTGGCGGCATCGGTTTCCATATCGAAACGCGCCCCAAAGGCGCTCGCCTGACCGAGGCGCCGCGCGAGCCTGCCGTCGACGCCGTCGAGCGCGAGCGCCCCGAGCGCGCCGACGACCCAAAACCAGCGCAGCGATGGGCTTGGCGGCGCCGGGACATAAAGCGCGACCGCGCCATAGCCGAGCAGAAAGGCGGCATAAACCGCCCGGGCCGCCGTGACCCAGTTGGCGGCGCCGAAGGGGCGAGGGATCGCCGCTCGCGAAAAATTGTTTCTACTCAACGATGGGCCCCTATTCCATTATGCGTTCTCGGGGGGAGCGGATTTACAGCTCCTGAGATTGCGCTGCGACGGTTTTAGGAACTTCGAATCCACGAGCCACACGAGAATTAAATGAATTGGCTAGCGTACTTATCGATCCGGAAGTGCGAAGGCGCGTTCCAAATGATGCGAACTTCCGGATCGGGACGCTAGCATGCCGGCCGAAGGAGACATAAGGGGACGCGACGCCCAGTGGCGGTCCGTGCTGGCAAACCGGCGCGGCGCGGCGCGGGGCAGCATCGGCGCCGGCGAGATCGAAGCGCTCTACGGTCCGCTCTGCGCCGTCGCGCCAGGTCAAAGCTTTGCTATCGCGCATCTGGCCCAGAGCCTCGACGGCAAGATCGCGGCCGAGAGCGGCGCTTCGCGCTGGATCTCGGGCGAAGAAGACCTCTGCCATACGCATCGTCTGCGCGCGCTTGCCGATGCCGTCGTGGTCGGCGCCGACACGGTGTTGCATGACGATCCGCTGCTGACGGTTCGGCGCTGTCCGGGCCCCAATCCCGTCCGTGTGGTGATCGACCCCGACCGCAAACTGGCGCCCCATCACCAAGTGTTTACCGATCGCAGCGCAAAAACGATCGTGATCGCCGCCGCTTCGAGCGAGCGCCGCGCCGCCGCCGACGGCGTCGAGTTGTTGCTGCTGCCGCGCCATGGCCGCGTCATCCCGCCGGCAGCGATCCGAGACGCCCTCGCGGCGCGCGGCCTTCATTGGCTGCTCATCGAAGGCGGCGGGGTCACGATCTCGAATTTTCTCCGCGCCGGCTGTCTCGACCGCTTGCAAATCGCCATCGCGCCGCTGCTTTTGGGCTCGGGCAAACCAAGCCTCACCTTGCCGGCGATCGCCGCCCCGGGCCTGGGCCTGCGGCCGCAGATTCGCCGCCTGTCGCTCGGCGCCGACACGCTGTTCGAGTGCATTTTCGGCGCCTGAAATGAGCGACCACGCCATCCCTCGGGAGGCGCGCGCCTTCTGGCTCGCGGCGCCCGGCCGAGGCGAAATTCGCACGGCCCCTTTGCCGGCGCGCGGCGAGCACGACGTTCTCGTTCGCGCGCAAGTCAGCGCGATCAGCCGCGGCACCGAAGCTCTCGTCTTCCAGGGTCGCGTGCCGGCCAGCGAATATCGCACGATGCGTTGTCCCTTCCAGGAAGGGCAATTCCCCGCGCCCGTGAAATACGGCTACGCCTCGGTCGGCGTTGTCGTCGAAGGGCCCGCCGCCTTGCAGGGACAGCGTGTCTTCTGCCTTTATCCGCATCAGGATTTCTACGTCGTGCCGGCGACGGCGACGTTGCTTGTGCCCGACAACGTGCCGAACGAGCGCGCCGCGCTCGCCCCCAATATGGAAACCGCAGTGAACGCGCTGTGGGACGCGGCACCGCGGCTCGGTGATCGCGTCGCGATCGTCGGCGCCGGCGTCGTCGGCTGTCTCGTCGCATCGCTCGTTGCGAAAATTCCCGGCATCGACGTCGAGCTTATCGATATCGACCCGGGGCGCGCCGCTGTGGCCGCGGCGCTCGGCTGCCGCTTCGCCCAGCCTGACGGCGCGAGCGGCGATCGCGATATCGTTTTCCATAGCAGCGCGAGCGAGAGCGGCCTCGCGACCGCGCTGCGCGTTGCCGGCTTCGAAGCGACGGTGATAGAGCTCAGCTGGTATGGCAACAAACCGGTTGCGGCGCCGCTGGGCGAAGGATTTCATCAACGCCGCTTGCGCTTGATCTCATCGCAAGTCGGCGAGGTCGCGACCGCCCGCCGCGCGCGCCGCAGCCGACGCGAGAGATTGAGCTTCGCACTGGCACTTTTGGCCGATCCGGTTTATGACACGCTCGTTACCGGCCGCAGCGTCTTCGCAGCGCTCCCGCAACGGATGGCGCAGCTCGCGGCAGCGCCGGACGGCGCGCTCGCCGAAATTGTTTCCTACGGGTAATAGTAAAGGGATAGGCCCCGAGTCACCGGTTCCAAGATGTATTCGCTTGCGGTCAGCGATCATGTGATGATCGCACACAGCTTTGTTGGCGAGATCTTCGGTCCGGCGCAACGTCTTCACGGCGCCACTTACGCGGTCGAAATCGAACTGCGCCGCGCGGAGCTCGACGGCGACGGCCTCGTCTGCGATATCGGCAAGGCACTCGAGACGCTGAAGGCGGTTCTCGCCGAGATCAATTATCGCAATCTCGACGAGCTGCCCGGCTTCAAAGGCCGCAACACCACGACGGAATTTCTCGCCGGCGAGATCTTCCGCCGCCTCAAACCGCGTATTGCCGCCGGCGCGCTCGGCGAGGGCACGGCGGGCGCGCTCGCCGCGCTGCGCGTGACCTTGCGCGAATCGCCCGTCGCCTGGGCCGCTTTCGAGGGGCCGCTGATTTGAAGCTCGACCTCATCGTTCCGGGCTCGATCGATCAGATCACGGGCGGCTACGTCTTCGCGCGGCGTATCGTCTGGGAGATGCGCGCCCGCGGCGATCATGTTTCCGTCGTCGAGCTCGACGGCTACTTTCCCGATGCCGATGCGACCGCGAAGCGATCTGCCGCCGCGGCCCTTGCGGCCCTGCCGACCGGCGCGACCGCCGTGATCGACGGGCTGGGTCTCTTGGGTTTCGCCGATTGTCTCGCGGACGAAGCGCCTCGTCTGAAGCTCGTCGGTTTCGTCCATCATTCGCTCGCCGACGAAACCGGGCTTTCGGCACGCAAGACCGGGCGCTTTCTCGCGGCCGAGCAGCGGCTGTTGCCGCTGCTGCGCGGCACGCTATGCCCGAGCCGCAACACCGCCGCGGCTTTGATGAATCACGGCATCCCCGAAGAGCGCATCGCGATCACGCCGCCGGGCGTTGCCAAAACCGTCGCCGGTCGGCGCCGCGAGAAATTCCGCAGCCAGCTTCGGCTGCTCTGCGTCGCGACGATCACGCGGCGCAAAGGCCATCGTCTCTTGATCGAGGCGCTGGCCGCGCTCGATCCCTCGGCCTGGCGGCTCGATTGCATCGGCAGCTTGACGCGCGACCCCGATTGCGTCGCCGAGCTGCGCGAGGCGATCGTCGCGCATGGACTCGAGACCAATGTGCGGCTGCTCGGCGAGCGGCCGCCGGCGCAGCTCGCCCCCGCCTATGACGATGCCGATGTCTTCGTTCTGGCATCGTTTCACGAGGGCTATGGCATGGCTTTCGCCGAAGCGATGGCGCATGGGCTGCCGATCATCGCGACGAGCGCCGGCGCCGTTCCCGACACCGTGCCGCGCGAGGCGGGTATCCTCGTGCCGCCGGGCGACGCGGCCGCACTCACCGCCGCGATCGATCGCGTCATCAAGGACCACGGTATTTTGGCGCAACTTAGCGATGGCGCGCGCCGCAAGGCCGCCGAGCTGAAGGATTGGCCGCAAGCGGTCGCGCAGTGGCGCGACGCGGTCGCGCGCTTCATCGCGTGAGCGATTTCGCGCTCGCCTGGCTGAGGCTGCGCGAGAGTGCCGATCTTGCCGCGCGCAACCCGAGACTGGCGCGAAGCTTCGCCGCGGCGGTAGCGACAGAATCGCCGCTGCGCATCATCGATCTTGCCAGCGGCAGCGGCGCCAATGCGCGCGCTTTGTTGCCGCGCATCGCCGGCGATCAGGAATGGCAGCTAATCGATCGCGACCGCGACCTGCTGGCGGCGCAAGGCGAGGAATTCACACTTTGGGCACGGCGCCAAGGCTATCCCGTCGCCGCGGGAGGCGGCCGCATCGCGATCGAGGCGCGGCAGGCGCAATGGCGGCTCACGACGGTGCCGCTCGATCTCGCGCGCGATCTCGCAAGCCTCGCCGAGATGGCGGCGGACGGCATCACCGCCGCGGCTTTCTTCGATCTGGTTTCGGAGGCCTGGCTCGCGGCTTTCGTCGATTTGATCGCGCAACGCAGGCTGCCCATGCTCGCCGCGCTGACAGTCGACGGTCGGCGCGACTGGGAGCCCTGCCGCGATGACGACGCGATCGTCGCGGCAGCTTTCGCGCGCCACCAGAGCCGCGACAAAGGCTTCGGGCCGGCGCTCGGCGGCGCGGCACCGGCGCGACTCGAAACGCTTTTGCAAGCCGCAGGCTACAGGGTCGAGCGC
>DATGLO010000018.1:0-2243 GCA_035294105.1 Allostellaceae bacterium | reverse complement strand
CATCTGCATCTGGCCGCCGGCCGTCACGTTATCCGCTGAGACTTGTACCGCGACCGGATAGTTGCCCGCTTTGGCATCCCCGGGCGGCGTGACCTTGATCTTCAGGTCCTTGTCCTTGCCGGCCTCGATCGGAATCGAGGCGATCTCTTGCGTGCCATAGGCTTCCTCGAAGGTCGTCTGGAAGCCTTGCGGCGCTTGCCCTTTGAGATTGACGGTCAGGTCGCGATCGCTCTGATTGGCGACGTTGAACTGGAATTCGAAGCTCGTCTTGGCGGTGCCGATGAGCGATGGGTTCGTCGGCTTGAAGACGAGCTTTGCCGGCAAGAGCTGACCGACATTGACGTCGATCGGCAAAGCGCTGCTTCCATCCGCGGATTTCGCGTGGACGGTCACGGTCTGCGTGCCGTTGGGCGTGCCCGCCGGGATGTCGAGCCGCAGCGAGACCGATACGTTGTCGTCGGTCGAAGGCATCGCCGCGGTCACCGGGGCGCTGTCGCCCAAGAGGGTCGCGGTCCAGCCGCTCGGCACGCCGTCGACCGACAGGGCGACGCGTTCGGGCGGCAGGCCGTTGTTCTGCAGCTTCAGCTTGATGGTCGTGCTGTTGCCGGCGCGGGCCGTCACCGAGGGGAAATCGGTCGTCAGCCACAGGCCTTTGGGATGGGTTTGCGCCGTGTCGGCGGCGAAAGACGGCGCCGCGAGGGCGAAGAACAAACCAAGCGCGAAGGCGCCGAAGGCAAGTTGAAATGGCCGCAGCATAGCGATCGATCCCCGTGACGTTTCTTCTGGTTGCATCGGTGGAGGGTCTGGACCGCCGGCCGGTGCGTCGTGGACGCGCGAAAAAATACCGCCCGGGGCGCAGCGTCAACAGTTAAATCGATGTAAGTCGTTCCACCAACAAGGGTGCGCGATTGTGTTGTCGGGCCAAGGCCTTATCTTAGACCGCGCCCGATGGATCGCCCGCGCCTCGTACTGCCGTCCAAGCCGTTCGGCCGAAAGCTTGCCGCCAAGCGCACGACGCGCGGCCGGAGGGCATTGCAAGTGGCGGCCTGGCTCGCGGTCGTCGCTCTCATCCTGCCCGTGCCCTTCGTCATCGCCTACCGCTTCGTGCCGCCGCCGATCAGCGCGCTGATGATCATCCGCTCGCTCGGCGGCGCGCCGCTGCATCGTCAATGGGAGCCGCTCGACCGCATCTCGCCCAATCTCATGCGCGCGGTGGTCGCGAGCGAGGATGAGAAATTCTGCTTTCATCACGGTTTCGACTGGCAGGCGGAGCAAGCGGCCTTCGATGCGTGGCGTGCCGGCCACGAGCCAAAAGGCGCCAGCACGATCACCATGCAGACGGCGAAAAATCTTTTCCTCTGGCCGGGCCGCAGTTTCGTCCGCAAAGCCATCGAGGCCTATATCACGGTGCTGCTCGAATTCTTCTGGGACAAGCACCGGATCATCGAGACCTATCTCAACGTCATCGAATGGGGGAACGGCATCTACGGCGCCGAGACCGCGGCGCGCACCTTCTTCAACAAGCCGGCTTCGGCCCTGTCGCCGCAGGAAGCGGCGCTGCTCGCGGCGGTGCTGCCGAATCCGCGCGAATGGTCGCCGGTGCGCCCGGGTCCTTATGTCGCCGAGCGCGCCGCGATCATCCGCGAGCGCATGGGCGAGATGACGGTGCCGGGCGCGAAGGAATGCCGCTGAAGAATTCGATTGTGTTTAAGGAAAACGTCATGGCCGGGCTTGTCCCGCCCATCTACGCGTTTGTCGCAAAGACGTGGATACTTGGCACAAGGCCGGGCATGACGAGCAAGTAGGTATTCGGCTCGCTCACTGCAATTTTCAGAGCAGCGGAAAATCCGGATCGAGACCCAAAGCGGCGCGGCCGAACATCGTGCCGTTGGCGTCCCAGTTGAGGCCGATATGTCCCTGCGCCGCATGCGCATCGCGCAACGCGCGCTGCAGTGGATGCGTTTCGGCGATGGCCGAGCCGCCGGCGCCGGCGAATAGCATGTCGATCGCCTTGATGCTCATGCGCACCGCGAAAGCAGCATCGCGCCGCCAGCGCGTCTTTTCGTCGATCGCGGCGAGCTTGCCGGCTTCGGCGATGCGCATCGCTTCCTCGCAATCCTTGAGCATCAAGGTCTCGGCGGCATCGATCAGGGTCGCCGCCTCGGCAACGCGAATCTGCATGGTCGCGAAATCGGCGACCTGGCGGCCGGTGGCGGTGGCGACACGTGCGCGCATCGAGGCGC
>DATGLO010000017.1:0-8172 GCA_035294105.1 Allostellaceae bacterium | reverse complement strand
GCCGGCGTTGTCGTCGTCGCGACCTCGAACCGCGCGCCCGACCATCTCTATGAGGGCGGCTTGCAGCGCGAGCGCTTCCTGCCCTTCATCGCTCTCTTGAAGGAAAAGCTCGATATCATCGAGCTCGACGGGCCGCGCGATTATCGCCTGTCGCGCTTCAAAGGTCGCCAGGTCTATTTCACGCCGCCCGACGATAAAGCGCGGCAGGCGCTGGCCCAGGCTTTCGCCGATCTGACCGATAATGCGACGCCCGAGAGCGAGACCCTCACGGTGCTCGGCCGCGAGCTCGTCGTGCCGAAAGCGGCAAAGAGCGTCGCCTGGTTCACCTTTGACGAGCTCTGCGTCGCCGCACTCGGGCCGAACGACTACCTCGCCCTCGTCGGCCGCTATCACACCTTCGTCCTCGACGGCATCCCGAAGCTCGATGTCGAGCGCCGCAACGAGGCCAAGCGCTTCAACATCTTCATCGACACGCTCTACGATGCGCACGGCAATCTCGTCTGCTCGGCCGAGGCGCCGCCGCAAGAGCTATATCCTTCGGGCGACGGCTCCTTCGAGTTCCAGCGCACCGTCTCGCGACTCATCGAGATGCAGAGCGATCCGTACATCGCGGCGCGCCGCGACGGCGGGGGCAACGGCGGCTAAAGCTCGCGACCGATCGCGCTGTCGAGGGAATAGGGGCTGCCGCCGTGCAGGGCGATGGCGAACATCGTCAGTCCCCAAAAGAACGTGTACTCGGCATGGGCCCAGCCGTGCGGCCAGAACACGGTGAAGCAGATGATCGCGAGCTCGATCGCCGCGGCTGCGGCGAAGAACCGGGTGAACAGGCCGAGGGCGATGCATATCCCGCCGACGAATTCGAAGAAGGCGAGCACGATATTGTGCGTCGGATCGAACTGCGCCGGCAGGCTCGCCGCCGTGCCGGTCGCGAGCGCCGAGAAGATGCGCGGCAGCCGATCGACCTTTTCCCAGCCATGGATGGCGAGATCGATGCCGAAGCCGGCGCGGACGATCAGCCAGGACAGCGGGATCATCACGTCATAGAAAGGCTTGAGGAACGGCAGCAGTAGTTCCGGCCGATGCCGTTCGATCACGCTCATGGCGTTTCTCCCAAACAGTCGCGACCCTGCTAAGTAGGCCGAGCTCGCGAAATTCGTTCCCGTGTGCCGGCCTTTGGCGCCGCGCATGGCAGCGCTGCGGTGCTAACATCGTGTTAATGCAGGGATTTTGTGCGTCGGCCGCGCCGCGCGGCCCTTGCCGCTGCCAACGAATCGCGCTAGAACGCCGCTAATTCCAGCCCAAAAAGAGGTCTTCAATGGCACGCAGGAAGATCGCGCTGATCGGCGCGGGACAGATCGGCGGCACGCTCGCTTTGCTCGCCGGCCTCAAGAATCTCGGCGATGTCGTCATGTGCGACGTCGTCGAAGGCGTCCCGCAAGGCAAATCGCTCGATCTTGCCGAAGCCTCGCCGGTCGAAGGCTTCGATGCTTCCTATGTCGGCTCGAACGATTACGCGGCGATCAAGGGCGCCGATGTCATCATCGTCACCGCCGGCGTGCCGCGCAAACCGGGCATGAGCCGCGACGATCTCATCGGCATCAATGCGAAGATCGTGTGGCAGGTCGGCGAAGCGATCAAGGCGCATGCGCCCAATGCTTTCGTCATCTGCATCACCAATCCGCTCGACGTGATGGTGTGGGTGATGCGCGAGGCGACCGGCTTGCCGCATGAGCGTGTCGTCGGCATGGCCGGCGTGCTCGACAGCGCGCGCTTCCGCTATTTCCTCGCCGAGGAATTCAAGGTCTCGGTCGAGGATGTCACCGCTTTCGTCCTCGGCGGCCATGGCGACAGCATGGTGCCCCTGGTCCGCTATTCGACGGTCGCCGGCATCCCGCTGCCCGATCTTGTGAAGATGGGCTGGACCACCCAAGACAAGCTCAACAAGATCGTCCAGCGCACCCGCGACGGCGGCGGCGAGATCGTGAACCTCTTGAAGACAGGCTCGGCCTTCTACGCCCCGGCTTCCTCGGGCATCGCCATGGCCGAATCCTTCCTCCTCGACAAGAGACGTGTCCTGCCCTGCGCCGCCTATCTCAACGGCCAATACGGGGTGAAGGGCCTCTATGTCGGCGTGCCGGTGGTGATCGGCGCCAAGGGCGTCGAGCGGATCATCGAGGTCGAGCTGAACGCCGCCGAGAAGGCCGAATTCGACAAATCGGCGGGCGCCGTGCGCGATCTGTGCGAGGTCGGCAAGAAGCTCTTGAAAGAGGCCGGGAAGCTCTGATTCCTGGCCTCTGGCCCGGCCGAAAAATTGCGGAATAACTGCCGTTTTTCGGCGTTTTAAGGCTTTGGTTTAACCAAAACGGTAACATTTAAAGCCTAGGTATTGGGGTCGGCGATCCCAATCTTTTGCTTGTCTAACTTTCCCGCAAATCACATGCCCCTATCGCAATCCAGCAGCTTTCTGACCGGCTACAACGCCGACTATATTGCCGAGCTTCACGCCCGGTACCTCGAAGATCCGACGAGCGTCGACGAAAGCTGGCGGCAGTTCTTTGCCGAGCTGCAGGACCAGCCTGCCGATGTAGAGAAAGAGCTCAAGGGGCCCGGCTGGGGCCGGCCGGCGCCGATGCAAATCGTCAATGGCCATGCCGCCCCGCTAAATGGGGCAGGGCCGGCCGTCCACGGCGCGCTGACGAACGGCCACGCCGCGGTCGCGAGCGCGTTGCCGGAAGACGCGCAGCAGGCGGCGCTCGATTCGCTGCGCGCGATGAACTTCATCCGCGCCTATCGCACCCGCGGCCATCTGATCGCCGATCTCGATCCGCTCGGCCTGCAGCGCCGTACCTATCATCCCGATCTCGACCCGGCGACCTATGGCTTCACCGAAGCCGATTGGGACCGGCCGATCTTCGTCAACCGCCTGCTCGGCTTCGACACGGCAACGTTACGCGAGCTGGTGCCGGCCCTGCGCGCGATCTATTCCGGCAAGATCGGCATCGAATACATGCACATCCAGGAGCTCGAGCAGCGCCAATGGATACAGGCGCGTATCGAGGTCCCGCGCAACCACACCGAATTCACCGTGCTCGGCAAGCGCGCGATCCTGCAGCGTCTCACCGATGCCGAGATGTTCGAGAAGTTCTGCGACAAGCGCTATACGGGCACCAAGCGCTTCGGCCTCGATGGCGGCGAAGCGCTGATCCCGGCGCTCGATCAAGTGATCAAGCGCGGCGGCCAGCTCGGCATGAAAGAGCTGGTGATCGGGATGCCGCATCGCGGCCGCCTCAACGTCCTCACCAATACGATGGGCAAGTCGTTCTCGGCCGTGTTCTCGGAGTTCCAGGGCAATTCCGCCAATCCCGAGGACGTGCAGGGCTCGGGCGACGTTAAATACCATCTCGGCACGTCGAGCGATCGCAGCTTCGACGGCATCCCGGTGCATCTATCGCTGCAGGCCAATCCTTCGCATCTCGAAGCGGTCAATCCCGTCGTGCTCGGCAAGGTTCGCGCCAAGCAGCAGCAGCGCAAGGATACCGAGCGCAATCAGGTCGTCGGCCTGTTGATGCATGGCGACGCGGCTTTTGCCGGCCAAGGCCTCGTTGCCGAATCCCTCGATCTCTCGGAGCTCAAGGGCTACCGCACCGGCGGCACGATCCACTTCGTCGTCAACAACCAGATCGGCTTCACCACCAGCCCCGCCTACGCGCGCTCCGGTCCTTATTGCACCGAGGTCGCGAAAGAGGTTCAGGCGCCGATCTTCCATGTGAATGGCGACGATCCCGAAGCGGTCGTGCATGTCTCGCGCATCGCGACCGAATTCCGCCATCGCTTCAAGAAAGACGTGGTGATCGACATCTTCTGCTATCGCCGCCACGGCCACAACGAAGGCGACGAGCCGGCCTTCACCCAGCCGCTGATGTACAAGGCGATCGGCGCGCATCCCTCGACGCGCGAGATCTACGCCAAGCGCCTCGTCGCCGAAGGCGTCGTCACCGAAGCCGAAGTCGAGCAGATGGCGAAGGACTTCACCGCTAAGCTCGACAGCGAGTACGAGGCGGCGAAGAGCTACCGCCCCAACAAGGCGGATTGGCTCGAAGGCGCTTGGACCGGGCTGCAAGCCGCCTCGGGCGACGATCGCCGCGGCGAGACCGCGGTGTCGCTCGAGCTTTTGAAAGAAGTCGGCGCGGCGCTGTCTCGTGTCCCCGAGGGCTTCAATCTCAACCGCAAGCTGGTGCGCCAACTCGAAGCGAAGAAGCATGCGATCGAGACCGGCGAGGGCGTCGATTGGGCGACCGCCGAGGCGCTGGCTTTCGGCACGCTCTGCGCCGAGGGCGTGCCGGTGCGCCTTTCGGGTCAGGATTCGGGCCGCGGTACTTTCTCGCAGCGTCACGCGGTCCTGGTCGATCAGGAGACCGAAGAGCGCTTTGTCCCGTTGAGTCATGTGCGCGACGGCCAAGCGCCGTTCGAGGTGATCGACAGCCCCTTGTCCGAAGCGGCCGTGCTCGGCTTCGAATACGGCTACAGCCTCGCCGATCCGCATGCGCTGGTGCTGTGGGAAGCGCAATTCGGCGATTTCGCCAACGGCGCGCAAGTCATCATCGATCAGTTCATCGCCTCCGGCGAAGCCAAATGGCTCAGGATGTCGGGTCTCGTGCTGCTGCTGCCACATGGCTACGAAGGCCAGGGGCCCGAACATTCCTCGGCCCGGTTCGAGCGCTATCTCCAGCTCTGCGGCGAGGACAATTGGCAGGTCTGCAATCTCACTTCGGCGGCGAATTACTTCCACGCGCTGCGGCGGCAGATTCGGCGCAATTTCCGCAAGCCGCTGATCCTGATGACCCCCAAGTCGCTGCTGCGCGCGAGCGAGGTCATGTCGAGCCTCAAAGACATGGGTCCCGGCACCTCTTTCCACCGCGTCTTCGGCGAGGTCGATCCCGCGATCGATCCGGCGAAGTGCCGCCGCGTCGTGCTGTCGACCGGCAAGGTCTATTTCGATCTCGCGAAATACCGCGCCGAGCAGAAGATCAACGACGTCGCGCTGCTCCGCATCGAGCAGCTCTATCCGTTCCCGTTCAACACCCTGGCGACCGAGCTGGGCCGCTATAAAAACGCGGATTTCGTGTGGTGCCAGGAAGAGCCCGAGAATATGGGCGCCTGGCACTTCGTCGATCGCAAGATCGAGCGCGTGCTGGGCGGACTCGATAGCAAAGGCAAGCGTGCGCGCTTCGTCGGCCGGCCGGAAGCGGCGGCGACCGCGACCGGCCTGCTGCGGCGGCACAACGCAGAGCAGGCGCGGCTTGTTGCCGAGGCGTTCGCGAGCTGAGGTAGAGAGGCGGGACGGCCCGAGGGGCCGGAGGGGAGTTCGATGGCGACGGAAATCAAAGTCCCCACGCTCGGGGAATCGGTCACGGAAGCGACGATTGCGCGCTGGCTGAAGCAGCCCGGCGATACCGTCGCGATGGACGATCCGCTGGTCGAGCTCGAAACCGATAAGGTGACGCTCGAGGTCAACGCGCCGGCCGCGGGCACCTTGACTGAAGTGCTGTTCCCCGAAGGGGCCAATGTCGGCGTCGGCGCGATCCTCGGCCGCATCGGCGAGGGCGCAGCGAAGCCGGCGCCGAAAGAGCCCAGCGTCGGCATCGCGCAGACCGCCGCGCCTGCGGCGTCGCCCGCGCCGCGACCGGCTTCGATGCCGCCCGCGCCATCGCCGCCGCCCGCGCGCAATGGCGGCGCGGATATTCTCGCGCGCTCTGGCCCGGCCGCGCGCAAGGCGGTCGCCGAAAGCGGCGCCGACGTGACGAAGATTCACCCGACAGGCAAGGACGGCCGCATCACCAAGAGCGATGTCGCGGCCGCGGCGGCGACTGCGGCGCCGGTTGTCGCGCGCGAGCCACGCGAGACGGGGCCGCGCGAAGAGCGCGTCCGCATGACGCGGCTCAGGAAGCGCATCGCGGAACGTCTCAAGGATGCGCAGAACACCGCGGCGATGCTCACCACCTTCAACGAGGTGGACATGACCGAGGTGATGGCGCTGCGCGAGCGCTATCGCGAGAGCTTCGAGAAGCAGCACAACGTGCGGCTTGGCTTCATGTCGATCTTCACCAAGGCCTGCATCCAGGCGCTCAAGGAAATTCCCGCTGCCAATGCCGAGATCGACGGTGACGACATCATTTACAAAAACCACTACGACATCGGCGTTGCCGTCGGCACCGAGCAGGGCCTGGTCGTGCCCGTGGTGCGCGACGCCGATCAATTGAGCTTTGCCGAGATCGAAAAGCGTGTTGCCGACCTCGGCCGCCGCGCGCGCGACGGCAAGCTGTCGCTCGACGAACTCTCGGGCGGCACTTTCACCATCACCAATGGCGGCGTCTACGGCTCGCTCCTCTCGACGCCGATCCTCAACCCGCCGCAATCGGCGATCCTCGGCATGCACAAGATCCAAAAGCGCCCGGTCGTGATCGGCGACAAGATCGAGGTGCGCTCGATGATGTATCTCGCGCTCTCCTACGATCATCGCATGATCGACGGCCGCGAGGCGGTGACCTTCCTGGTGCGCGTCAAGGAATGCATCGAAGACCCGCAGCGCATGCTGTTCGGCATTTGAGGCGTTGGGCGACTGGAAAATGGCTGATACCTACGACCTCATCGTGATCGGCAGCGGGCCGGGCGGCTATGTCGCGGCGATCCGCGCGGCTCAGCTCGGCATGAAGGTCGCCTGCATCGACAAGCGCTCGTCACCCGGCGGCACCTGCCTCAACATCGGCTGCATCCCGTCGAAGGCGTTGCTGCAATCTTCGGAAAAATTCGAGGAGGCCAATCACGCCCTTGCCGTGCACGGCATCAGGGCCGGAAAGGTCGAATTCGATCTCGGGACGATGCTCGCGCGCAAGGACAAGGTCGTCAGCGAGAACACCAAGGGGGTCGAATTTCTTTTCCGCAAGAACAAGGTCGCCTTCGTCAAAGGTGCGGCGAAGTTCACGGCGAAGGACACGCTCAGCGTGACCGGCGAAAACGGACAGCGCCAAGAGCTGAAAGCCGGGAAGGCAATCATCATCGCCACCGGCTCCGACAGCGTGAATCTTCCCGGCATCGCCATCGACGAAAAGACCATCGTCTCCTCGACCGGCGCGTTGTCGCTCGCGTCGGTGCCGAAGCATCTCGTCGTGGTCGGCGGCGGTTATATCGGCCTGGAGATGGGCTCGGTGTGGCGTCGTCTCGGCGCGCAGGTGACGGTGGTCGAATTTCTCGACCGCATCACGCCGACAATGGACCTCGAAGTCGGCAAGGCGTTGCAAGCGTCGCTGACGAAGCAAGGCTTCGCTTTCAAGCTCGGCACCAAGGTGACCGGCGCAAAGAAAGCCAATGGCGGCTGGTCGCTGTCGCTCGAGGCCGCGACCGGCGGCAAACCCGAAGAGCTACCGTGCGACGTCGTGCTCGTCTCCGTCGGGCGGCGGCCGTTCACCGACGGGCTCGGCCTCGATGTGGTCGGCGTGAAGCTCGACAACAAAGGCCGCGTCATGGTCGATCCGCATTTCGCGACCAACGTGCCCGGCATCTACGCGATCGGCGATGTCATCGCCGGGCCGATGCTGGCGCATAAGGCCTCGGAAGAAGGCGTGGTGCTGGTCGAGACCTTGGCGGGGCAGAAGCCGCATGTCGATTACGACGCTATCCCGGCGGTGATCTACACCCATCCCGAGGTCGGCTCCGTCGGCAAGACCGAGGAAGAGCTCAAAGCCGCCGGCGTCCAGTACAAGATCGGCAAGTTCCCGTTCTCGGCCAATGGCCGGGCGCGCGCCAATGCGGACACCGAAGGCTTCGTCAAAATCATCGCCGATCGGAAGACGGATCGCGTGCTCGGCGTGCACATCATCGGCGCCGATGCCGGAACGATGATCGCCGAAGCCGCCCTCGCCATGGAATTCGGCGCCACCGCCGAAGACATCGCGCGCACCGTCCACGCGCATCCGACCCTGAACGAGGCGGTCAAAGAAGCCGCGCTCGCCGCCGGCACCGGCGCGATTCATATCTAGTCGTTCGTGAAGTAATCGAGAACCGCGTGACTTTGGCTCATTTCTGAGGCGTCGCGCTGCTTTGGGTTTGCCAGTTTCCGGGGTCCCAAGGCCGGTTTTCTTGCAATTTTTTCGCGGCCGGCGATTCCCAGAATCG
>DATGLO010000016.1:0-7489 GCA_035294105.1 Allostellaceae bacterium | reverse complement strand
TGACGCCCTCGACCAGCTCGGATTCGGGCCCGGTCATGGTCATGTTGCGGATGAGGTCGGCGGAGAGCAGCTGCTCTTCCTCGGGCCTGAGGAACATCAGATGGCCGCGGTGATTGGTGAGATAGCGCGCATCCGCCGGCTCATAGGTTTTGTAGATTTCGAGATAGCGGTCGTAGAGCGGCTTGAGGAACGGCAGCGGCTTGATGATGGAGCCGAGCTCGTCATGCTCGGCATAATCGTGGAACAGCATCGTGATCGTCGGCCCGGCCTGCGCTTTGGCGCGCGCGCTGTCGGCCGCTTCGCCGGGACGCAGCACCGCGCCGGCACAGAAGGTCGTCGAATAGAGGTCCTTCACGTCGCGCCCGGCCGCCTGCCATGATTTCTTCATCGCCTCGAGCGCGCCCGCGGCCTGTTGCGGCTTGCCGCCGCCCGAGAGCCAGCCGGTGCCGAGCTTGGCGACGAGATCGCGGCCTTTGGGCCCGAAGGCCGAGATATGCGCCGGGATCGGGTCGCTGATGTTGATGTAGCCTTTCTCGGGGTTGAGGAAGCGCACCTTATGTGTGCCTTCCTCCTTCCATTCGACGGTCTCGCCGCGCAGCAGCGCCTGGACGACGCGCAGATATTCCTCGAGCCGGGCGAGGGTGATGGCGGGGAGCCCCATGGTGCGCCGGCCGGTGAAGCCGGTGCCGAGCCCCATCTCGATGCGGCCCGGCGCCAGCGCGTTGATCGAGGCAAGCGCGCTCGCCGCCACCGGCGCGATCCGGTTCGATGGGATCAGAACGCCGGTGCAGAGCTTGATCTTGCTGGTTTGCACGGCTGCCGCGCCCATCGCGACGAAGACCTCGGCGTTGAGGAGGTGCGTGTCGTAGAACCAGGCATGGGTGAAACCCAGTTCCTCGGCGCGCTTGACGACTTTCCAGTGATGCGCCGAAGTCGCGAGTTGAATGCCGTATTGCATCTTTTCCTCCCTAGGATGCTGCGCGCTCGTAGCGTTTTGCCGGCGTGTCGATCGGTGGGGCGAGCGGCGCCGCATTGAAGGATGCGCGCTGCCGCTCCGGCGGGGCCGCGCCGTAAAGCGTGGTGCGTTGCCACGGTTCGCGGCCGAGCGCGCGGATGACCTCTTCCATACGCTCGG
This sequence comes from Allostellaceae bacterium, assembly GCA_035294105.1. Classification (GTDB taxonomy): domain Bacteria; phylum Pseudomonadota; class Alphaproteobacteria; order ATCC43930; family CGMCC-115725; genus CAIKMD01. The sequence goes on along the minus strand of DATGLO010000016.1, from coordinate 6,354 downwards.
GCGGCATTTCCTGGCCATGCGAAGCGCCGGCCGCGCGAGTGATGCTCTCATTCATCAAGGTGCCGCCCAGATCGTTACAGCCGGCCTTGAGACAGACGGCCGCGCCTTCGGGGCCCATCTTCACCCAGGACGTCTGGATATTGGGAATGAGCGGATGAAGCGCCAGCCGCCCCACCGCATGCATCAATACCGCTTCACGGAAGGTCGGACCGAGACGGCAGCCGCCGCGCAGGTGGATCGGCGTCTCCATCGGCACGAAAGGCAGCGGCACGAATTCGGTGAAGCCGCCGGTCGCTTCCTGCTGGCGGCGCAGATGGAGAAGATGCCGCGCCCAATGCTTCGGCTGGTCGACATGGCCGTACATGATCGTCGCGGTGGTCTTCAAGCCCACGCGATGCGCGGTCGCGACGACGTTCAGCCATTCAAGCGTCGTCACCTTGTCGGGGCAGATGACCCTGCGTACCTCATCGTCGAGCACTTCGGCGGCAGTGCCGGGCAGCGAGCCGAGGCCGGCGGCTTTCAGTTCGCTGAGGAATTCTTCGATCGAGATGCCGAGCGTCGCCGCGCCCTGCGTGATCTCGAGCGGCGAGAAGGCATGGACATGCATGCCGGGCACCGCTTCCTTGATCGCCCGGCAAATAGCGAGGTAGGTCGCGCCGGTGTAGTCGGGATGGATGCCGCCTTGCAGGCACACCTCGACCGCGCCGCGCTCCCATGCTTCTTGCGCGCGGCGCGCGATTTCGCCCAAGTCGAGATCGTAGGGCCGGCCGCGCAAATTCTCGCTCAGCTTGCTTTTCGAAAACGCGCAGAACTTGCAGCGGAAATAGCAGATGTTGGTGTAGTTGATGTTGCGGGTGACAACGTAGCTGACGCGATCGCCGTTTATGTCGGTGCGCAGCGCGTCGGCGGCTTTGCACACGGCCGCAAAATCCGGCCCGCGCGCGCCAAAGAGCGCGACGATATCGCTCTCGCTCGGCTCTTCGCCCCGCGCCGCACGATCGAGCACTGGCGCGAGCGCATTGTCGGCAATGGCGGGCGTCGGCGGCGGCGCGACCAAGGCGCCCGGCATCCATTCATCCGCGCGCGCGAAGCCTTCGCTGTCGCAAGCGCGCAGCACCGGCGTACGCAGCGCCGGCGCGAGCCAGCGCTCGGGCGCGGCAACATAAGACGGATAAATCGCCAAGCGCTCGACCAGCACCTTGCCCGCGGCTTCGGTTCCGTGCGCCAGCGCATCGAGTTCGGGCCAAGGCCGCTCGGGATTGACGTGGTCGATCGTCACCGGCGAGACGCCGCCCCAATCGTTGATGCCGGCCGCGACGAGGCGCGGCAGCGCGCCGGCGGCGAGATTCGGCGGCGCCTGAATGTTCATCCCCGCGCCGAAGATCAGCCGCGCGACAGCGATCGTCCAGAGATGCTCGGCGAGATCCGGCTCGGCAGCGGCCGCCATTTTCGTGCCTGGCTTGGCGCGGAAATTCTGGACGATGATTTCCTGGATGTGGCCATGGCGCTCATGCAGATCGCGCAACGCCAGCAGCGCCTCGATCCGCTCGGCCCGCGTCTCGCCGATGCCGATCAAGATGCCCGAGGTGAAAGGCACGCCAGCCTCGCCGGCGGCGGCGATGGTCGCAAGCCGCAGCGCCGGCGCTTTATCGGGCGAGCCGAAATGCGGCCCGCCGCGCTCGCAGAGCCGCTCGGCTGCGGATTCGAGCATCAGGCCTTGGCTCGCCGAGACCTCGCGCAACCGCGCGATATCGGCGCGATCCATTACGCCGGCATTGATGTGCGGCAGCAATCCCGTCTCGCGCAGCACCAGCGCCGCCATGGCGTAGAGATAATCGAGCGTCGCCGCATGGCCGAGCCGCGCGAGCTCGTCGCGTGCCGCGCGATAGCGCAGTTCCGGCTTGTCGCCCAAGGTGAAGAGCGCCTCGCGGCAGCCTGCCTCGGCGCCGGCGCGCGCGATCGCCAGTACCTCGTCCGGTGTCAGGTAAGCGCGCTGCCCGCGCCGAGGGGGATGCGCGAACGTGCAGTAATGGCAGCTGTCGCGGCAAAGCTGCGTCAGCGGGATGAAGACTTTGCGCGAGTAAGAGACGATCCGGCCATGACCCTCATCGCGCAGCGCCGCGGCGCGCCCCACCAAGGTCGCGAGATCGTTGTCGGCGCTCAGGGCTAGAGCCTCATTCCAAGGAAGCGTCGTCATGCCGCGCGCATCCCGATGCGGTCGAGCAGAGAGCGCGCCTCGGTACGCGACGGACGCGCGAGAAACGCGGCGAGATCTTCGGGGGTGTCGATATCGAGGCCGATGCCCGGCAGGGGCAAGATCGCCGGCTCGATACCGCAGGCGCGCGCCGCATCGAGATGGGGAAGAAAGCTGTCTTCGCCGAAACGCAGCGGCACGGCATCGGCGGGCGCGGCAAGGATCGCGTTGGAGCCGCGTTCATCGCGGGCCGGCGCGATGACGAAGCGGTTGCCCGCGCGATGAAGAGCGATGACGCGTTCGATCTCGGCAGCGGTGACCAGCGGCACGTCCCCCGGGATGGTCAGCATCGCTTCGCCGCGCCTGGCGAGCCGGCGCGCCGCCGTCGTCACGGCCGCCGTATGCCCCTCGCAGGCGGCTGCGTCCGAGATCGTCGCGCCATGACGCAAAGCGATCGCGCGCGCCGCCTCATCGATCGTGACGACCTCGATCCCGGCAAGGCCGCGCGCACTCGTCAGCGCCGAAAGCACGTCCTCGAGCATGGCCAGCGCCAACGCGCTGCGCTGTTTTTGCGATAGCGCCGAGGCCAGTCGTTGCTTTGCGGTGCCGGTGTCCTTCACCGGCACGACCGCGCGGATCACGCTCATTGTGCCGGCTCCAACAGGCGCTCTGCCGCGGTCAGCACGTCGCGCGCGAGCGCGTCGCGATCGGCAAGGCTCTCCATCAGCGCTTTGGCGGGAACGACATTGCAATCGAGCGCGCCGCAACTCGATACGTCCGCATGATCCACAACATAGGCATCGATCAAATCGCCGTAGCGCTTTGCCACCGCGGCGGCGCTGGGCTCGATGCCGAGCTCGCGCATCATTTTCGCCGTCGGGCCTTTGATCGCTTGCCCGCCGATGATCGGCGCGACCGCGATCACCGGTGCAGTACAGTCGCGCAGCGCCGTGCGGACACCGGGCAGCGCCAAAATCGGCTCGATGCTGATGAAGGGATTGGACGGGCAGATGATAACCGCGCGCAACGCCGCACCACGCAGCGCCGCGAGGAAGTCCGGCTGCGGCCGCGCCTCGCTTGCGCCCCGAAATCCGATTGCCCTTACAGGCGGCGCGCAACGCCGGCGCACGAAATAATCCTGAAAGTCGAGCGGCCCCTCGGCGGTTTCGATAACGGTCCGCACCGGATCGTCGCTCATCGGCAGGATGCGCGTTGCGATCCCAAGTCGGCGGCGGAAATCGTCCATGATCCGCGACAGGCTTTCGCCGGCCCTCAGGCGCCGTGTGCGCTCGATATGCGTCGCGAGATCCTTGTCGCCGAGATTGAACCAGGTCTCGCCGCCCAGCGCTGCGAGCGCCGCCATGAAAGACCAGCTTTCGTCGCGCCGGCCCCAGCCGGTTGCCGGATTGTCGAGACCGCCCAGCGTATAAACCAGCGTGTCGAGATCGGGCGAGATGGCGAGGCCGAGATGCTCGAAATCGTCGCCCGTGTTCGCGACGACCATGAGATCGCCCTGCGGCAAGATGCGGCTGAGGCCGAGCGCCAGCTTGGCGCCGCCGACGCCGCCCGACAGCGCGAGGACGAGATGCTTTTCCGTCACCGGAACAAATCCTCTTCGGCGGCGCGGATGAGCTCGCTCGCCGGTTGCGCCGGCGCCGACCACATCAGGCCGCGGATCAGCACGGCGGGGATCGCTTCGTCGGCTTGACCCATCAAGAGCGAAGCCGCGGCGGCGATCTCGTCGGCAAAGCCGATTTCGGTGACGCGCAGCTCGCGCCCATAGAGATCGGCATGGCCGCGCATATCGATGAGCGCAGGCAAGCCCGCGCTGCCAAGAGCTGTCCCCGTGGTGCCGCGGCGCCAGGCGCGGCCGAAACTGTCGCTGACGATCACGGCGGGCGCAGCGCCGAACTGTGCGCCGAGCTTTTCACGCAAGCTCGCGGCGAAAGCATCGGGGTCGCGCGGCAGGAGCAGCACCGGCTCCGCGCCCATCGCCGGATCGATGTTCGAGCGGTCGATGCCGGCATTCGCCATCACGAAGCCAAGGCGGTGCTCGACGATCAGCACGCCGGGCCGGTGGCGCACCACACGCCGGCTTTCATCGAGGATCACCTGGACGAGGCGCGGGTCTTTGTCGATCTCGCTGGCGAGGCGTTGCGTCTCGGCGCGGGGCTCGACCCGCGCCAGGTCGACATAGCGGCCCTCGGCCTTCGAAACCACTTTCTGCGCGACCACGAGCACGTCGCCCGGAGTCAGCAGCTTGCCGATGCGCCGCTCGAGCGCCGCCGCGAGCAGCGCGGCGAGATCGTCGCCCGGCCGCACCAGCGGCAGGTCGGAAAGCGGGATCAAAGAGGCCGTGTCGGACATTCGTTGCTATGCTGTGTAGACGGCGGCGGCGAGCCTCGCGACAATTCCCATTGCTGTCAATCGCCGGTATGCCGATGATGCGCGGTCTTTTGCTGGAGGGAACATGTCCATCGCCATTATCGGCGGCACCGGCGCGGAAGGAGGCGGCATCGCGCTGCGCCTCGCCAGGGCGGGGCATCGCATTATCATTGGCTCGCGCGATGCGGCAAAAGCACAGTCGGTCGCGGCGGAGCTGGGCAAAGCCGGCGGCGATATCGGCGGTGCCGCCAATCGTACGGCGGCGGCGGCCGCGGAAATCGTCTTCCTCACGGTGCCCTACGCGGCGCAGCGCGCGACGGTCGAGGAAATTCGCGATGTGCTCGTGGGGAAAATTCTCGTCGATGCCACGGCACCGTTGGTGCCGCCGCGCAATCGCGTGCAACTCCCGGCCGGCGGCTCGGCGGTCGCAGCGATCCAGGCGTTGCTCGGCGAGAGCACGCGCGTCGTTTCGGCTTTCCAGAACGTCTCGGCCGAAAAGCTCAAAGCGCTCGACCAGCCGGTCGATTGCGACGTGCTGGTCTGCGCCGATGACGTGGGGGCGCGGCAAACGGTGATCGAGCTCGTCGCGGCGATGGGCATGCGCGGCGTGGATGGCGGACCCATCTGCAACTCGGCGGTCGCCGAGGCGTTGACCTCGCTGCTGATGTGGGTCAATCGCAAATACAAGGTTGCGGGCGGCGCCGGTATCCGCATCACAGGGATCGGCTGATCGCCGGCTGCTTCCGCGCCCTTCGATGGTCGCCGAAGAGCCGCAAGCCGCTGACCCCGGCGGCGACGAGGGCGATCGCCGCGGCGATTGCCAATGCCATCGTGGTGCCGGCGGTGGTCAGCGTGCCGAAGATCAGGGCGACGAAAGCGGCGCCCGTCGTCTGGCCCAAGAGGCGCGCCGTGCCCAGCATGCCGCTGGCGCCGCCGCTACGCTCGCGCGGCGCCGCGGCGACGATCGCGCGGTTGTTCGGCGATTGAAAGAGCCCGAAGCCGCAACCGCATACGGCCATGCGCCAGGCGATATCGGCGACCGCCGCGTGAGCCGGTAACAGCGACAGCAGCCCGCAACCGATCCCGAAAATCGTCAAGCCGACGCTGCCGAGCAGTCCGGCCGGATAGCGATCGGCAAGGCGCCCGGCGATCGGCGCAATGACGGCCGTTATGAGCGGCCAGGGCGTCATCAACAAGCCGGTGTCGACGGCCGAGAAACCGAGATGGCTCTGCAGGAAGAACGGCAGCGCGACATAGGCCATCATCTGACCGATAAAGGAGCAGATCGACGTCGCGACCGACATCGCGAAGATCGGAATACGCAAGAGATCGGTCGGCAGCAGGGGCCAGGCCTTGGTCGATTGCTGCCACAGCAGCAGGGCGCCGAATGCTGCGGCAGCGATGGCCTCGCCGGCGATCTCGAGCGGCATCTCCCGATGGCCGATGCCGTCGATCGCCGTGATGGCCAGCCCGACCGTCAGCGCCGTAAGCAGTGCGCCCACATTATCGAAACGGTGCCGGCGCCGCGGTGTCGCGGGCAGGGTGCGGCTGCCCAGCAGCGCGACGCAGCCGATCGGCACGTTGATCGCGAAGAGCCATTCCCAGGAGGTGACCGAAAGGATCGCCGAGGCGACCGTCGGGCCGACCGCGGCGGCAATCGAGACGACGACGGCGTTGATGCCGATGGCATGACCCAGCCGCGCGCGGGGAAAGATGAATCGCACGAGCGCGGTGTTGACGCTGATGATGCCTGCCGCTCCGAAGCCCTGCAGGAT
>DATGLO010000015.1:0-6794 GCA_035294105.1 Allostellaceae bacterium | reverse complement strand
CCGCGCCAGGCGAGGTCGAGCGCCAAGGTCAGCCCGACCGGTCCGGCGCCGGCGATGAGAACCGGGACTGCGCTCATCGCGCAAGCTTAGCACGGCTGCGCTTTTTCCCGCCGCGGCGAATGTTCCGCTTATCATGGTGGGGCCGGGATTGACGTAAATCGTTCACGGAAAAACCGACGAAAGCGGCACTCCTTTCTCGCGACTAAGTATATCCAAAGCACGTTTTCGACCGGGAGACGTTTCCTTGCCCGTCGAGGGTTGGCGCTACGACAGAAAGTAAATTCGACCGCACGCGGCGGCCTCGCCGTGGTATAACCGGCGCGCGACGGTACTCTGGGGGCAAGGACCGTGAACCTTCGTCATTTCTGCCAGCACGTGAGCGCACGCGCGCCGTTATGGGCGCTCGCCGTCACTTGCTGTGTCTTGCCGACATCGCCGCAAACGACCACGAATGAGACAACCATTGCCGCCGCCACCGACAAAATGGTGTCGGGCGCCAACCTGACGCGGGCAATTGCATTGATGCAAGCGGACATAAAGAATCCGAACTTCTTCAACAACAATCCGTCGCCGCGCATCCCCAACAACGCCGCGCTCGCTGCGCTCCTCGCGCTATTGCAAAAAGGAGGAACCCGTCAGTCTGTATCGAGCGGTCCGACGGATTTTCTGAACTCATGATTCGCGTTTCCGAAACCAACCTTCTGCTCGCCGCGCTGGCGGTCGGCATTTTGGGACTCGGCGTGCCGCGCACGCTCGATTCGCTCATGCAACTGCAAGCTGGCGGCACCGAGGACCTCGCCAATGCCGACACCTTTCAGGACATCGCAGCACGAAACATCGATGCGGCGCGACTCGAGCGCATCGACGCGCGGTTCCACGATCCCGCGGCGAGCATCCGGGCAGGCACGATCGAGTATGCGCTGGCCGCGACTGGCGGCGATGCCGATCACGCGCAGATCGACGCGGCGATCACCGATCTCGAATCGGGCCTCGCCCGCGCGCCCGCCGACCCCAAGGGCTGGATGATGCTGGCGCGCGCCCGCGCCCAGCTCGGCGATCGCGGCGGCGCGCGCCTCGCCTTGCGCAACTCGATTGCTATCGCGCCGCACGATCCCGCCCTCGCGCTCGCCCGCGCCGAGTTCGGGCTCCAGCTCCTCAGCGATCTGCAGCCTGAAGAGCGGCAATTGGTGAGCGAGCAGATTCGCTTGGCTGCCGCCGACCAGTTTGCCGGCCTCGTCCGTTACGTTCAGAACGGCGGCGATCCGACGCCGATCACGAGCGCGCTCGCCGGCGATCACGATAAAGTCGCGGCGCTGCTCGCCGCAATCAGCCCGGCGGCGAAGAACTGACGATTGCCTGGGGATTGCTCGGCGAGCGCGACTGCGCGACACCGATGCCGAGCAGCAGCATGTAGCTCACCGTCACGGCGGGGATCTGCAGGCTAAAATCGACAAGCGCGTGGCTCGCGACGAGCACGGTCGCGGCAAAGCCGAGCGCCGGGAAGATCACGTCGCGATTGCGGTGCCAAATACCGCGCGCGCACAACGCGGCCAGCCAGCCGACGCTCGTGAAAAGACACAACGCCGCCGGCACGCCGAGCTCGAGCATGTTTTGCAGGTAGTCGTCATGCGCCATGTCGACAAAGCCCTGAACGGTGCCCGAACGATAGATTTGGAAGATCGCCGGAAACGAGCCGAGGCCGGTACCCTGGACGAAGAAATCTTTTAAAGCGTGCAAGGTGATGGCGAAGATTTCCGGACGGCTCGCCCCGGTCGCATCGGTCACATCGGACATATCCATCGCTGCGAACTGGCCGAGGGTCTGCCCGCCGCTGAGCGCCAGCGCGCCGAGGAGTAAGAACAAGGGCACCAGCGCCCAGCTCAGATAGCGCGCGTTGCGGACGCTTGGCGCCGCATAAAGACTTACGAGCAGCACCGTCGCGCCGAGCAATGTCGCGAGCAAGCCGCCGCGCGAGCCCGTGAGCAGCAGCGCCGTCGCCAGAACGAAAAGGATCGCGAGCTTGCCGGCGGATGCGACCAATTGCTCGACGATCGCCGAAAGCCGATGACGCCGTGAGCTGCCGCCGGGTTCGGCGGTGCCGGCCAAATTGGCAAGACAAGCAACGAGCGCGAGACCGGCATAAGTTGCGAAAGAATTGTGATTAGCGAAGGTCGCGCTGACGCCGCCGAAATAATCGCCCTGCGGCATCGCGAGGAAGGTCGCGTTCTTGGTCCAAAAATTGAAAAGGCCGTAGATCGCATAAGCAGCGGCGATGAGGCTCAGCGCCGTGATCGCGGCTTGCGCGCGGCCCCGGTCGCGGCCGAGCAGATAGGCAAGCACGAAGACGCCGGCATAGGTCAGCAGGCGAAACACATAGACCAGCGCCAATCCCGGATCGACGGCGATGCTGCCGGTCACTTGGCTGTCGAGACCTTCGCGGGCGAGTGCCCAGATCGGATTGATCCAGCCGCTCGTCAACGGCATGCATTGCAGCACCGCATAGCCGAGGACGAGGAAGAACAGCACGATCGGCAAGATCAGATCGCGCGCCAGAGGTTCGTTGTCCCAATCGTTGCCGGCGAACGCCACGATCAGAAGCGCTGCAACCGCGAGGCCGAGAATCTCCCAAGCCAGCGGGCGCGCGGAGCCGAGCGGCAACGGTGCGAGCGCGACCACGGCGATGAGCGCCCGGAAGATGCGGTCTTTCCATATGTCGTCGCCGCGGCGTATGCGCGTCCCGCTCGCCGCCGGCGCTCGCGCGATCGGGGGAACGGTTTTAATGGGATGAGTTTTCGCCATTCGCGCCCAATAAACCCTAGAAGCGCGGCGAAAACAACGACGCTTCTTGCTTAATGGGCCGATGTCTCCATCGCGATATTTTGCGGGCGATGTTTCCATCGCCGCCCCGGGCCACGCATGCGGCGACGGCGACCCGCGCTGCGGATGGCGAAGCGATCCTGCCGCCTGATCGCGGCTGGTAGGCAACCCTTACCGTCTCCTATAGTTCCGCTCGTGCGGCAGTGTCGGGCAGTAACTTGGGGCGATCGGACCGAGGAGAATGAGTTTCAAGATTTTGGTCATGGGATTGCCTGGCGCGGGCAAGACCACTCTCGCCACGGCACTCGCACCGCGTCTCCACGCAGTGCATCTCAACGCCGACGAGATCCGCAAGCACATCAACAAGGATTTGGGCTTCGCGCCGGCCGACCGGATCGAACAGGCGCGGCGCATCGGTTGGCTGTGCGATCAGATCGTCAAGGCAGGCTGTCCGGTGATCGCCGATTTCATCTGCCCGACGCCGGAAGCCCGCGCCGCTTTTCTCGAAGGCGGCGATGCTTTCATCATCTGGGTCGATCGCATCAAATCGGGTCGGTTCGATGACACCAATCGGCTGTTCGCGCCGCCCGAGCGTTTCGATCTGCGTATTTTTGCCGAAGGCACGCCCGACTTCTGGTGCGAGCGCGTGATCGCGCAGCTCAAGGCGCTGCCGCATTATCGGCAGCGCCGCCAGATCGCGCCGTAAACCGCGACGGCATCGTCGACATTAAGCCATCGCCTGATTTGACGGAACGCCGCCGCGCCCGCGGCTCCGTCTTGCAAACCTTCGTCTCGATCGCCTATCGCCCGCCGCCGCACGGCGCTTGAGACAGCGATCGCGGTCTGAAAACGATCGCGCTGAAACGCGCGAATTTTAGATAATTTCGTTGCGACTTTGCGAATACTTGCGCACTTCATCAATCACTAAGGCGCCGTCTCCAAGATCACGCAAAACTTGGAGACGACGGTGCGCCTGTTATTTGTTTGTCTGGTCGCTATTTCTTTGGCCGCTTGCGGCGGCATGCCGAATTCCGGCGGGTCGCTTCACGCCGCCTCGGTCATACCGGCGCCGCAGCCGCCGGGCGTCGCGAGTTATTGCGCGCAGCCGCCGGCGCCGGCCGCGCAACCCTTCTGGGACGCGTTCTGTGACGGCGATGCGACACCGACGACGGTGGCGCTGACGCCCGAGCGCTGGAGCGAGCTTGAAGCGATCCAGGCCGAGGTCGACGGCTCGGTCACCTATGTCGCGTCCGACGCCTGGGATCCGCTGTCCTCCGCCGGCGATTGCAAGACTTATGCGGCGCGGACGACGCTCGCCCTTCTCCAACATGGCTGGCCGCAAGGCGCCATCCGTGTGGCGACGGCCTTCGTCAATGACGGCAGCGCGCAGAACGGCGCATCGCACGCCCTCGTCCTGGTCGATACCGATAAAGGCACGATCGTGCTCGACAGCCGCCAAGCGGGACCGCGGCCGTGGGAGTCGCTCTCTTATATCTGGCTCTCGGCCGAAGTTCCGGGCGGCCATGGCAGCTGGTCGCTGCTGACGACGGATAGGGCGGCCTTGCGTACGGCGTTGCTCGCCAATCTTGCCGCGCGGCAACGCGAACAGATCGCGTTCCGCTAATTTTCCCGTCGCCGGGCCGCTCCACGGGAACGGGAATTTCCGCGAGGCGCGGCTGCGCCGGATAGTCGCGGCGAACGCGCTTCCGCTAGGCTTGAGGGCGCGGCTATAACCCGGCGGTCCATGATGGCGGTCATCGAAACCTTGACGAATTTCGGCGATCTCGCGGTTTTGCTGCCGCTGTCGGCCGTCGTTGCTTTGTGGCTGATCGCGATCCGTCAGCCGCAGATGCTGCTGTGGTGGCTCGTCGCGGTTGCGCTGTGCGGCGGCGGCACGGCGGTCATGAAGATTTACTTCTTCATCTGTCCGCCGCTCACCGATTTTGCGCAGCCCGAGCGGCCATACGAGTCTCAGCATGTTGGTCTATGGCGCGATCACCTTGGCGGTCGCCGCGGGATTTAGCTGCTGGCGGCGGAGTGCCGTCATCGCGGTCGGCGCCGCATTCATCGCCGGCATCGGCGTCTCGCGCCTGATCGTCCATGCGCACAGCATTCCGGAAGTCCTCGTCGGCTCGCTGGTCGGCATCGCGGCGCTTGCCTTGTTCGCCCGGCCGTTCCTGGGGCATTCGCCGCCGCCCGGTCGCCTCAGGCCGCTGCTCGCCGCCTGCGCGCTGCTGATGGTCTTGCTCCACGGGCAAGATTTGCGCGCCGAGGATATGCTCCATGCGATCGGCCTTTATCTCAACGGCGCCGGCATGGTCTGCCTCTGAGTATCGAAGCCGCCGTCGATCCTCTACTCTTAGAACGAGAGTAGGGGAGGCGAACGCCCATGACCGATGAATTGCCGAAAGGCTCCAATCAGCCCTTCTGGGCGAGCGATGTGATGGCCGCGACCTTGCGCGAACTGGGCTTTCCCTATGTCGCGCTGGTGCCGGGCGCGAGCTACGCGGCGCTCCACGACAGCATCGTCAATTTTCTCGGCAATCGCGATCCGAAAATTCTGCTGTGCCTCCACGAGGAGCATGCGGCGTTCCTCGGCAGCGGCTATGCGCAGGTAACGGGCGAGCCGCTGCTCATCATCGTCCATACCAATGTCGGGCTGATGCATGCGGCGATGGGGATTTTCGACACCTGGTGCGGCCGCCAGCCGATGGTCGTGATCGGCACCGCCGCCTTCGATGCCGAGACGCGTACGCCCTGGATCGAATGGATTCACAGCTCGGCCGATCAAGCGGGTATGGTGCGCGGCTTCGTCAAATGGGACGACGAGCCGCATTCGATCGGCGCAGCGATCGATTCCTTCCGCCGCGCGACCTTGCTCGCGCGCGCCGAGCCGCCGGGGCCCACGCTCGTGACGATCGATCGCGGCTTGCAAGAGCAGAAACTGACGCAATGGCCGGAGAAGGATCGCGTCGCGCGGTTCCAGCCGCCGAGCCCGGCCGAGCCGGCGGCCGCCGATGTCGCGCGCGCGCTCGACCTGATCGGCCGCGCCCGGCATCCCGTGTTGCTCGCCGGCCGGGTCTCGCGCTCGGAAGAGGCTTGGGCTGAGCGCATTCGCTTCGCCGAGCTCCTCGGCGCGTCGGTCTTCACCTATGCCGATGACGGCGCGGCCTTTCCCATCCCCCATCCGCTGCACGTCGCGCGCTTCGGCATCCGGGTAAGCGATGGGATCAAAGCCGAGCTGCGCCGCGCCGATCTCCTTATCGAGCTGGATTGGGTCGATTTCGGCAGCGCGCTGCGCCAGGTCTGGGCGAACGGCGAGACGCCGCCGCCGATCGTCAGCTGCTCGAACGATCACCTGGCGCATCGCGGCTGGAACAAGGACTATTTCACCTTCGCGCCCGCCGATGTGCGGCTTGGCGCGTCGCCCGATCGCTGCATCGGCGCTCTCTTAAAGGGCCTCGAAGGGCGCAAGCCGCCGACGGTGAGCGCAACCCCGCGGCCGCTGCCGCGCGTCGCGATTCCGGCCGCGGGACCAATCACGACGCGGATGCTCGCGCAAGTTTTTTACGACGTGATCGCGGCGGAAAAAGTCTGCGTCGCGGAAATTCCGATCGGCTGGCCGGCGGATCTCGTGCGCTGCAGCCATCCGCTCGATCTCCTCGCCGGTGCCTCGGGCGGCGATGTCGGCGCCGGGCCCGGCACCGCGATCGGCGCGGCGCTCGCGCTGAAGCATAAGAAGAGCGACCGGCTGCCTTTGGCGGTAATGGGCGACGGCGATTATCTGATGGGCGTCGGCGCGCTGTGGGTCGCGGCAGCCAATCGCATCCCGTTCCTCATCGTCGTCGCGAACAATCGCGCTTACGGCAACGATGTCGGCGCACAAGAGCGAATGGCGCGGCTGCGCGGCCGCCCGGTCGAGAACAAATGGATCGGCCAGGCGATCAACGACCCGCCGCCCGATCTTTCCGGCCTTG
>DATGLO010000014.1:0-6486 GCA_035294105.1 Allostellaceae bacterium | reverse complement strand
GTAAGTGGCCTTGAGCTCGTAGCCATAGCCAGCATCCCAGAAGAGATGGCGAATCCCGTTGCAGAGATGGAAGAACAACGACCAGGTCCAGCCCAACAGCAGCAACTGCCCGAACCACGAGCCCCAAAAATCTTGCGCCGTTGCGAAAGCGCTATCGCCGGTCGCCGCGGCGAACAGCCACCAGACCAGGAAGATCGTGCCAACGGAGAGTGCCAAGCCGGTCGCGCGATGCACGATCGACATGACGGAAGTCAGTTGCCACTTGTAGATTTGAAGATGCGGCGACAGCGGCCGTTGAACTTGCGACATCCGTTATTCTCGGCTCGATCGCGGGGCGGGCAATGTTGCAGATGATTTAACCCGCAAGCTTGGGCAAGTCAACCAAGCGCAGCCCACCTATGCGGCGCCGAGAGCTTCGATTGCCGCTGCCAGATCAAGGGTTTGTTGCGCCTCGGTGGCGTGGAGCTGCTCGATCATGCGTCCGTCGAGCGAAGCGACCGAACGGCCCAGTGCTTTGGCCGCAGCATAGGCCTCGACGACTCGGCGCGCCGCTGCGATTTCCGCTGCGCTCGGCGAGAAAGCGGCGTTCGCCGGCGCGATCTGATCGGGATGGATCAGCGTCTTGCCGGCGAAGCCGAGATCGCGGCCCTGGCGGCAGGCGGCGGCGAAAGCGTCGAGATTCTTGAAATCGGGCAGCACCGAATCGATCGGATCGAGGCCGTAGGCGCGCGCCGCGAGAACGCACAGCTGGATCGCCGTCATCAGCGGCGCGCGATCGGGCTGCGGCCGCGCGCGCAGCTCCTTGCCGAGATCTTCGGTTCCCATCACCAGCGCATCGAGCCGCGGGCTGGAAGACGCGATCGCATCGGCGCGTATGAAGGCGCGTGGCGTCTCCATCATGACCCACAGTGTCATGCGCTGTTTGAAGCCCGGCCCGGCAAGCACAGCCTCGGCAGCGAGCACATCGTCCGCGCCGTTGACCTTGGGCAACAGCACAGCGCGGATGGGCAAGGTGGCGGCGAAGCGCAGGTCGTCGGTCTGCCACTGCGAGTCGGCGCCGTTGACGCGCAGGATCAACTCGCGCTTGCCGTAGCCGCCCGCTTTGAGCGCCGCGGCGATCTGGTCGCGCGCGGCAACCTTCTGATCGGGCGCGACCGAGTCCTCGAGATCGAAGATCAGCGCGTCGGCGGGCAAGCTGCGCGCTTTCTCATGCGCGCGCGGATTGTTCCCCGGCAGGAAGAGAACGGAGCGGCGCGGACGGAGCGACGCAGGCATGGCAATATACTCCTGAGAACGTCGTTGTTACTCGAAGGGCTGCGGGTAAGCTACCTTCCCTATCAAACGGGGGAAACGGAATATGGCTGAAGCACCTTCTCTTTCCGCAAAGATCACCTACCTCAAAAGCGAGGATAATAGGGGTGACGGAGACGTACTCGAAACACTCTACGAGATTCTCGGAATCCTGGATCAAAAGGCAATTGGCTTGCTGACGCTTGATGGCCTGGTGATCGCCATCATGACGGCGTTTTCTCAGGCGCAGATTGAAGATCTTTCGCTTGGCGCTACCTTTGTTGCTGTCATCGTGATTATTGGCTTCGCGACGGCAATCTTTGCCTGCCTGATGATAATTAATGTGAAATGGCCCTTCCTAGATTACATCATTCCAGGGGCAACATCCGGCTTGAGAAAGGAACTCAGCGAGTTAGAGAAAGAGGTCGCGAGACGCACAAATATTTCTTGGTTGCGTGGTGGAGCAATCTTGTTGCGCTTGGACTATCCTCTCTTGTGGCGCTGACCGCGCTTTGTGATTCTCTCGCCGGTCATTTGGGAATAGCAGGATAGGCACGCTAATGAACCAATCAGTCCGTTTATCCGCGCTCAGCGAAAATGATCGTGTTCTCGTGGACGCCGCTCGCGAGACGATTCGCAATGCTTATGCTCCCTACTCCAGCTTTGCGGTGGGAGCGGCTGTGCGCAGCAAGAACGGCGCGATCTATCGCGGCGCGAACCTCGAGAACGCGTCCTATGGAGTCACGATGTGCGCTGAAGTAGCAGCGCTTACTTACGCAAATACCGCCGGAGACTTCGAGATCGAGGCAATTGCGATCGTAGGCGCGAGCTTCCAGGACGAAAGCGCCAACACCAAAATTGTCACCCCTTGTGGCCGCTGCCGCCAGATGCTCGTCGAAGCATCGCAAATCGCGCAAACTGAATTGCGCGTCCTTTCCTGCAATTTCGAGCTGACGGATATTTTGGTCGCGTCAATCGCCGAATTGCTTCCGGCTGCGTTTGGGCCGGCGAACATAGGCCTCGTCAAGGATTGGCCTAGCATACGCGCAAAAATACATGCGCTGGCTGACCGAAAGCCATTGTCTCTGAAAAAAAAGGCGGCGAGCGCTATTAGCTGAGCGGGTGCCGCTCATATCGCCTTCTGCGGCGTCTTCGCCGCGGCCATGCTCTCAGTGCGCCGCTTGCGGGGTCTTGACCTTGGTACCGCTCAGATAGTCGCGCGCCAGCACCTCGGCGATCTGCACCGCGTTGAGCGCGGCGCCTTTGCGGAGATTGTCCGCGACGACCCAGAGCGCGAGACCGTTCGGCACCGTCGCATCCTTGCGGATGCGGCTGACATAGGTCGCGTCCTCGCCCGCCGCTTCTGCCGGCGTGACATAGCCTTCATTGGCTCGATGATCGACGACGACGACGCCCTCGGCGGCTCGCAGCGCCTCGCGCGCGGCCTCTTCGGAGATCGGCCGCTCGCATTCGATCACGACCGACTCGGCGTGGCCGATGAACACGGGCACGCGCACGCAGGTCGCCTGCACCGCGATGTCGGGATCGAGAATCTTCTTGGTCTCGACCACCATCTTCCATTCTTCCTTGGTCGAGCCGTCATCCATGAAGATGTCGATATGCGGAATGACGTTGAACGCGATCTGCTTGGTGAAGTGCTCGGGTTTCGGCGGATCGTTGACATAGATGCCGCGCGTCTGGGTGAAGAGCTCGTCCATCGCGGCGCGGCCGGCGCCGGAGACCGACTGATAGGTCGAAACGACGACGCGCTTGATCTTGGCGAGATCGTGCAGCGGTTTGAGCGCGACCACCATTTGAATGGTCGAGCAGTTGGGATTGGCGATGATGCCTTTCTTCGTATGCTGCGCGATCGCCTGCGGATTGACCTCGGGCACGACCAGCGGCACGTCCTTTTCCATACGGAAGTGCGAAGTGTTGTCGATCACCACCGCGCCGGCCTTGGCGGCGCGCGGCGCGTGCACCGCCGACACCTTGGCGCCCGGCGAGAACAGCGCGATATCGACGCCCTTGAAGTCGTACTTCTCGAGATCCTGGACCTTCAGGACGTCGTCTTCGCCGAAGGACACTTCATTGCCGGCGGTGCGCGCCGAGGCGACGGCGTGAACTTCCGAGACCGGGAATTTCCGCTCGGCAAGCACGCTCAGCATCTCGCGGCCGACATTGCCGGTGGCGCCGACCACCGCGACCTTGTACGCCATTACATAACTCCTGGTAGGTACCGTTCCCCTACTAAACCCCGCCCCGGTTGACAAGGCTACTGTCCCGATCCGGAAGTTCGCATCCTCGAATTGGCGCGTTCGACCTCCCGGATCGATGAGGACAGTAGCCAACCTATTGGATTTGCGCGTGGCTCATGGATTTGAAGGTCCTAAAATCGTAGCTGCGAAAGCCTAGGAACTTCAAATCCGCGACGCGAGGTCACGGGCGGCCCTATACTCCCGCCGGAGCTGAGGAGACGCCATGCTCAACATTCTCGCGCAAAATTGGTGGGCGCTGGCCCTGCGCGGCGTCATCGCCGTGTTGTTCGGCTTGACCGCCTTCGCGATGCCCGGCCTGACCTTAACCATCCTCATCTATTTCTTTGCCGCCTATCTCGTCGTCGACGGCATCTTTGCCCTGGTCGCGGGGTTGCGCGCCGCCGAGCGGCACGAGCGCTGGGGCATGCTGGCGCTCGAAGGCGCCGCTAATCTCGTCGCCGGTATCGTCATTTTCCTCTGGCCGGGCCTCACCCTGCTTTATTTCGTCTATTTCGCGGGATTCTGGGCGATCATCAGCGGCGTCGCCCTCCTGATCGACGCTTTCCGCCTGCATCGCCAGCATGGCGAGTGGTGGATGATTCTCGCCGGGCTTGCCTCGCTGGTTTGGGGCGTGCTGGTGGTGCTGTTCCCGGTCGCCGGCATCCTCGTCTGGGCGTGGTGGATCGCCGCCTATGCGCTGATCTTCGGCATTGCCATGCTGGTGCTGGCCTTCCGCCTCAGGGCCCGTCGCCCGGCATAAAAGCATGGCTTCCTTGCGCGGCTTGACCGGCGCCTGCCCGCCGGCCCACCCTCTCGCCGCCTGGGCCACCCCCGTCGGAGAGCCGCGATGAGCATTACCCCGGTCGAGAAAAAGCACACGCCGGCCGCGTTGCGCGGCCGCAAAGGCGGCGTGCCGATCGTCTCGCTGACCGCCTACACCACCTCGCAGGCGCGGCTTCTCGACAAGCATTGCGACCTCCTGCTGGTCGGCGATTCGCTGGGCATGGTGGTTTACGGCCTCGACAGCACCATCCCGGTGACCCTCGAGATGATGATCGCCCATGGCGCGGCGGTGGTGCGCGGCGCCAGCCGGGCCTGCGTGATCGTCGACATGCCGTTCGGCGCCTATCAGGAAAGTCCGGCCCAGGCCTTCCGCAACGCCGCCCGCATCCTCGCCGAAACCGGGTGCTCGGGCGTGAAGCTCGAAGGCGGCGCGGTCATGGGCGAGACCATCCGCTTCCTCACCGAGCGCGGCATTCCCGTGCTCGGCCATGTCGGGCTGCAACCGCAATCGGTCAACGCTCTGGGCGGGTTCCAGGCGCAGGGCCGTACCGAGGCGGATGCCGCCCGCGTCATCGCCGATGCGCGCGCGGTTGCGGAAGCCGGCGCGTTCGCGATCGTCGTCGAGGGCACCGCCGAGCCGGCGGCGCGCCGCCTGACCGAATTGGTGCCGGTGCCGACGATCGGCATCGGCGCATCGGCTGCGTGCGACGGGCAGATCCTGGTGATCGACGACATCCTCGGCACGTTCGACGCGTTCAAGCCGCGCTTCGTCAAGCGCTATGCCGAGCTCTCCGGCGCGATCTCGGCGGCGGTCTCCGCCTATGCCAATGACGTGCGCGCGCGGCGCTTTCCCGGTCCCGAACATGTTTACGGAGCGGCGCCGGCAGCGACCGCCGAGCAGCGCAAGCCCGACGAAAAAGCCGCCGGCTAGCCTCTTCCGGCGACCCGTTTTCTTAGCTCTTTGCTTTAGAAAGTCGGCGAGGTCGGCGGCCGGCCGAGCATGACCGAGCCGTAGAGCGGAGCCGCAACGTCCCAGTTGTTGCCCAAATGCATACCGATGGCATGCGCGTCGCGGAACGAGCGCAGCAGCGCGTTGCCGTCATGCAATCCGGCGCCGCCGGTCATCTTGTAGAGGAGATCGACGGCGCGCACGCTGGTCTCCGCGGCCCAGGCATGGTCGCGCCGATTGCGCACGCGCTCTTCGGTCGTGAGCTGCCTTGAGGCACGGGTGGCCATGGTCTCGCGCACATCGCGCTGCAACAGCAGCTCGACCCCTTCGACGAGCGCCGATGCCTCGGCGAGGCGAATCTGCGAATTCTGAAAATCCGCGACGGTCTGCCCGCGGCTCTTCGTCGTGAAGGTCTTCATCATTTCGATGTAGCGCGCGATCGCGCCTTTCGCGACGCCGACACCGGGCGCCGACAGGCAAAGCGGGAACACCGACATCATCGGCAGATGATAGAGCGGATAAGGATTGATCTTCGAACCGGGCGAGACGCCGTCATAAGCATCCTGCATCAAGAGCAGTCGATGCGACGGCACGAACGCATCCTCGACGGAAACATCCTTGGAGCCCGTGCCGGCGAGTCCCATCACTTTCCAGGAATCGTGATGGATCCGTACATCGGCTTTGGGGAGAAGGAAGTAATACGGCACCGGCTGTTTGCCTTCGCCGCCATCGACAAGGCCGCCGAGGATGAACCAATCGCCATTGTCGCAGCCGGAGGAGAACTTCCAGTGCCCGGTGAGACGGTAGCCGCCTGGCGCGGCGCGGGTCTTGCCGCCCGGCATGTAGCTCGAGGCGAGGAGCGCATTGGGATTCTGGCCCCACACCTCTTCCTGCGCCTCAAGGCCGAAAAGGCCGAGATGGAAGGAATGAATCGATACGACGGAAAACACCCAGCCGGCCGAGCCGCAACCCGAGGCGAGGGTAATCGCGCAGTCGAGAAACGGCACGAGGCCGCGCTCGGTGCCGCCGAAGCGCTTCGGCTGCAGCAAGGTGAAGAGGCCTTCGCCGAGCATCTCTTCGATGGTCTCGCGCGGCACGCGGCCGAGCGCGTTCGTCGCCTCCGACCGCTCGCGCAGCTTCGGCACCAGCGCCGCCGCGCGCGCAACGTATTGGGCATCGCTTATCTCGTTTCCGGCCGCCGGCATC
>DATGLO010000013.1:0-2660 GCA_035294105.1 Allostellaceae bacterium | reverse complement strand
ACCATCGTCGTCAAATACGGCGGCCACGCGATGGGCGACGATACCATCGCCAGGCAATTCGCCGACGATGTCGTGCTCTTGAAGCAGGTCGGCATGAATCCGGTGGTCGTCCATGGCGGCGGGCCGCAGATCGGCGAGATGCTGAAACGCCTCAAAATCAAAAGCTCGTTCATCGACGGCCTGCGGATCACCGACCGCGAGACGGTCGAGGTGGTCGAGATGGTGCTCTCGGGCTCGGTCAACAAAGAGCTCGTGACCCTCATCAACAAAGCGGGCGGGCTCGCGGTCGGGCTCTCGGGCAAGGATGCCGACCTCATCCGCGCCAAGAAGCTCGAGCATCCGCAGAAGGCCGATCCCGAGAGCGAGATCGTCAAGGTGCTCGATCTCGGCTTCGTCGGCGAGCCGGTCGGCATCAACACCAAGATGCTCGATCTTCTGAAGAATTCCGACATCATCCCGGTGATCGCGCCGATCGGCGTCGGCGATCACGGCGAGACCTACAACATCAATGCCGACACGGTCGCGGGCGCGGTTGCCGCCGCGGTCAAGGCGACGCGCTTCCTGCTGCTGACCGACGTCGCCGGCGTGCTCGACAAGGAAAAGAAGCTGATCGCGCAACTCTCGGTCGAGAAGGCGCGCGATCTCATCGCCGACGGCACGATCTCGGGCGGCATGATCCCGAAAATCGAGACTTGCCTCGACGCCATCGCGGGCGGCGTCGAAGCCGCCGTCATCATCGACGGCCGCGTGCCGCATGCGATCCTGTTGGAGCTGTTCGCCGAAGGCGCCGGCACGCTGATCCGCCGCGGCCGATAAGTGCAGATATCAGGCGCGGGTCCCCTTACCCCAACCCTCTCCCCGACGGGGGAGGGACCCGCGTTAGCGGGAGGGTGAGGGGCTACACCGCAAGCAACGAGGAGATTGGCCATGGACATGGCGACAAAATCCAAAGCCAAGCCGCGCGTCGGCACCGCGCCGAAGCGACGCTACCCCGATCTCCACGATCATCTCAAAACCCTCGCGAAGGAAGGGCTGCTCGTCACCGTCGATCGCGTGATCGACAAGGACACCGAGATGCACCCGCTGGTGCGCTGGCAGTTCCGCGGCGGCATCGCCGAGAAAGACCGCAAGGCCTTCCTCTTTAACAACGTCCGCGACGCCAAGGGCAACCGCTACGACATTCCGGTCGCGGTCGGCGTGCTCGCCACCAATCGCCAGATCTATTCGATCGGCATGGCTTGCGATTTGGACAAGATCGACGAGACCTGGAACCGCGCCGTCGCCAAGCCGATTCCGCCGAAAGTGGTCGAAACGGCGCCGTGCCAGGAGATCGTCATCACCGGCAAGGCGCTCGACAGGCCCGGCCAAGGCCTCGACGGCCTGCCGATCCCGATCTCGACGCCGGGCTGGGACGTTTCGCCCTATACGACCTTGTCGCAATACATCACCAAGGATCCCGAGACCGGCATCCAGAACATGGGCATCTATCGCGGCCAGGTGAAAGCGCCGCGGCGGCTCGGCATGAATCCCTCGCTCGAGCTCAGGCCGGGCATCTACACGCATTGGGAAAAAGCGAAGGCCAAGGGCAAGAAGCTGCCGGCGGCGGTGATCCTCGGCTGCCCGCCCTGCATCGCCTATACCTCGGCGCAGAAGCTGCCCGAGACGATGGACGAGCTGACCGTCGCGGGCGGCCTCGTCGGCGCGCCGATCAACGTGGTGAAAGCCAAGACCGTCGATCTGCTCGTGCCCGCCGAGGCCGAGATCGTGATCGAGGGCTTGATCCATACCGATGTGCTCGAGCCCGAAGCGCCGTTCGGCGAGAGCCACGGCCATGTGAACTTGCAGGAATACAACGCCTTCATGGAGGTGACGGCGATCACGCGGCGGCGCGATGCGATCCTCACCTCGATCATCAGCCAGGTGACGCCGTCGGAATCGTCGCTCATCAAGCGCGTCGCGCTCGAGCCGATGATGCTCGCACATTTGACCAACACGCTCGGCATCAAGGGCGTCAAGAAAGTCTCGATGCACGAGCCGCTGACCAATCTGCGCAAGGTGCTGGTGCTGGTCGTCGACCGCGCCATGCCGACCACCGAGATCTGGCGCGCGATGTACGGCGCCGCCGCGCTCCATCGTGCCGCCGGCAAGTACATCATCGCCGTCAACGACGATATCGATCCCGACAACGCCGACGCGCTCCTCTGGGCGATGTCGTATCGCGCCAACCCGCTCCTCGACATGCATGTCCTGCCGCACCGCGATCAGGGTCACGGACCGCGCAGCCACCGGAATGGCGGCGAGGACGGCTCGGTGCTGATCGACGCGACGTTGAAAGAGCCCTACCCGCCGGTGTCGCTGCCGAAGCGCGAATACATGGAGCGCGCCAAGAAGATCTGGGAAGAGCTCGGCCTGCCCACGCTGCGGCCGGAACAGCCCTGGTACGGCTATTCGCTGGGCGAGTGGTCGGAGGAGTTCGATGAAGCGGCCGAGCGCGCCGTCAAAGGCGACTATTTCGTCACCGGCCAGATCATCGCGCAGCGCCGCCGCGACGATGTGGCGATGAACACGGAAGTGCGCGACCTGAAAGACGAGAAGAAGAAGAACTAGCGCTCACGCGTCATTGCGAGCGTCCCTCGACAAGCTCGGGATGAGGGCGAAGC
>DATGLO010000012.1:0-7141 GCA_035294105.1 Allostellaceae bacterium | reverse complement strand
AACAACCAGGACATGCATGCGACCTTGCAGCTCGATCCGAAGACCGGCACCTGGACCAATCTCGGCGTCATCAAGGACCTCGCCGGCAAGACAGTCGGCGCTTACGGCATGCCGGCCGATCACGAGAACAATCTTTACATGCTGGGATTCGGCGGCGCCGAGATCGGCAAGCTCGACGCCAAGACCAAGCAGCTGACGATTTATCAGACGCCCACACCCTATTCGCGGCCGCGCCGCGGCGAAGTCGATGCGAACGATAATCTTTGGTTTGCGGAATACGGCGCCAACGCCGTCGGCCGCTTCGATTCGGAGACCGAGAAGATCACCGAGTTCAAGGTGCCGACGCCGTATTTCGATCCTTACGACGTTTCGCCCGCGAAGAACGGCGATGTGTGGACGGTTTCGATGGAGACCGATCGCATCGACCGGCTCAACCCCAAGACCGGCGAATGGGTCCAATACCTGTTGCCGCGCCCGACCAATATGCGCCGCGTCTTTATCGACAAGGACGGCGCGGTGTGGAGCGGGAGCAATCACGGCGCCTCGATCGTGAAACTCGAGCCGCAGGACTAAGCGCGCAGGCTAAATAACGTCGATGCGATAGTCGACGCCTTCCCAGCGCTGCTCGTTCCGCCAATAAAATGTCAGAACGACGGCATCGCCGCGCGCGAGATTTTCGCTGTCGATATCCGCGACGTGCATCGCAAAGGGCGTCGAGCGGGTCGGCGTATCGACGACGGTTTTCCAGCCATCGACGCTCCAATGGATCGTCGCGGGATTGGGCAACTCGATGCGCAGCGTCTTGCCGCTCTCCAGCGTGCGGCATTTCTGGTTGAGCCGCCAGGCGCGCAGCTGCGAGCGCACGCCTTCGACCTGATAGCGCTGGTAAGGCTGCGGCGGCATGTCGAAAACGCGTTCCTCGCGCAAGCTGCGCATCAGCTTCACATGCTCGGCATGTGCCCAGACGAGCGGCATCGCCGAGCCTGACGGCCGGCCGCGATAGAGCTCCCGTTCGGGCATATCTTCGCCATCCCAAACCTGCTCGGGAATGAGGTGCCCGTCGCTGGCGAACGCTTCCATGACGTTGAGCAGCCGCGCGGCCTCGGCGTGACGGCCAGCGGCGAGCTCGTAATGCGCGCGCTCCCCGGTCAAGAGCGGCCACGGCCGGCCGACGCCGATGCCGTCGAACGGACGTCCGTCTTCATGTTCGCCATAGCCGTCGCCGTTATACCGGCGCCAGCACGGCCCGCCCGGCAGCTCGACCTTCAAGCGCGCATCGATCACGCGAACGGTATCGCGGATGCGCGGATCGTCGGGCGCGCGCAAGCCGAAGCGCACCAGCGCGAGCGCGTCGGGACTGACAAGCAGCGACGCCTCGGCGCGGCTTTGACCGGGCGGCCGGTTCTTGATCGGCACGAAGCCTTGGGTCGGCGAGCAAGCATCCGCCGTGTCGGGCGGCGCGACGCGGACGTAATAGCCGTCGACCCCGACCGCGCGCGCGAGCGGCGTATCGGTCACGTAGATCCAGCGCTCGATCTGCTCGTTCCAGGCATCGGCGGTTTCGCGCAGATAGGCGGCGGCCGGCATCGCGCCGACGCGCTCGGCGATGTCGGCGGCGGCGAGCAGTGCCGCAATCTCGACCGCGAGGGTGAATGGCGAATAGCCCGCATCCTCTTCCCAGCGATCCTGGCCGGTAACGGGACCGTTCTGTATCACGAACTGCGCCGCCTTGCGCACCATCGGCCAGTAGCGGCAAAGCTCGGTTTCGGTCAATCCGCCTTCGCGCCAGAGGAGATCGACGAGCAGAATCGGAAAAGCGCATTCGTCCATCTGCACGCCGTTCCAATAAGCTTCGCCGTCGAGCCAGCAATTCTGCGGCCAGTGCCCATCGCCATCCTGAGTCGCTTCGAGCCAGCGCAACACCCGCCGCGCATCCTCGAGCGCGCCGCACGCGACCAGCGCGCCGGCAGACTCGACCAGATCGCGCGGCCAAACGAGATGATAGCCTCCCAAGTCCTCGTCGCCGCGCGCAAAGCCCCACGGGATCGAGAGGCTGGCGATGATGCCCCCGGGGAACGAACTCGCCTCATGCGAACGCAGCACGGACGTGCTGATGCGATAGGTGCTGGCGCCGCCGTTGTTGCGCGGCGCATCGAGCGGCATGAGTCCTTGCTGCCAAGCGCACCAATCCGCCGTGAAGTCGGCGAGCACGGCTTCGAAGCCGTCGGCAAGGCTGCCTACCACGCGATGCGCCGCCTCTTCGGACCGGCGGCCGAAACCCAGGGCGACGACGAACTCGCCGCCGCAAGCGCGCAGATCGATCTCGGCCGTCAGCGCGACATTGCCGCCGCGCGCCGAATCGTAGAGCCAGGTCAAGGCGAAATGCCGCGACAGGTCCTGCCAGCCGTCGGACAAGCCGACGAAACCGACCGAGCGCGCCCGCCACGGCGCCGAGCAAGCGAGCGCCATCGCGTTGTCGCTACCGCTGGCGAACAGCATCTCGCGCCCCTTATAGGTACCGAGCCAGGCGCTGTTATCGGCGCCCCGATTGACGAGATGCGGCGAAAGCAAGGCGAAGAGCCGGTAATCGCGCGCGCCGTCGAGCGCATGGAGCGCAACGCGCTGCAGGACAACATCGCGGCCGGGATCCGAGACCACCGTCTTCTCGATCTTATAGCGGCCATCGAGTGCCGTATTCGTCAGGACGAAAGCCGGAACGCCGTCCTCGACCGGACGCCCGATATTCCGCGTGTGGCGCTTTTCCTCCGAGAAATAATTGCGGCCATTGGTGACGATAAAACCGAAGTCGCGCGTGCAAGCGTAATCGATGCGCGGGTAATAGACCTCGTTGAGGATGCCGTGGCTGAGCGTGTACCACACGCGGCTCATCGCCGTCAGCGCCGTGCCGACGCCGCTCTTCGCGCTCGAGGTCCATCGGGCTGGAATGCCCGGACGCCCGGGCGCTTCATTCGCCATCGTTAGGTCACGCGGCGCGCGGCAGAATGAACCGCTCGATTGCCGCGGCAAAACCGTCCTGGTCGTTGGGCAGGGTCGCTTCGCGCGCCTCGCGCTTCACTACCTCGCTCGCATTGCCCATGGCAATGCTGAGGCCGCTGCGATGGAACATCGGCACATCGTTCTCGCCGTCGCCGAGCGTCGCAATCTGCGTCGTCGGCACGGCCGTCGCGCGGCTCAGCTTCTCGACCGCGACGCCCTTATTGACGCCGGGCGCGACGAAATCGAGATAGTAATTCTGCGAGCGGGCTGCCGTCGCGCGCCGGGCGAAAACCATCTGGGCGCGTTTTTCGATTTCCGCCAGCCGGTCGAAATCGTCGCTGACCCCGACGATCTTGATCGCGCGATCGATGAAAGGATCGAAGCTTTCGACAATCGTCGGGCGCTTCTGCACCGTGATCGTCTCATGCGAAACATGCGCACCGCCGAGATCGCGCGTAACCCATTCCTCGCTCGTGAACAGCCATACGCCGAGGCGCCGCGCCTCGAGAAATTCGAGTATCTCCGACACCGCACCACGATCGAGACCGCGCTGCTCGACGAGCTCGAGCTGCGGGCTCGCGATGACGCTGCCATTGCACGCTGCGACCGGTACGTCGATGGCGAGGGTCTCGATCAACATGCGCAAGCCAAAAGCCGGGCGGCTGCTGACGACTGTGAAGCCGATGCCGCGTTTGTGCAAGGCGGCGACCGCTTGTCGCGTCCTGTCGGTCACGCGCTTTTGCGACGTCACCAGCGTGCCGTCGACATCCGATATCACCAACGCGATACGATCCATCCCAGGGTCCATATTCATCCCACCGGAGAACCGCTCGCAGCGGCAAACCGTTCCGGGACGTGCTTGTCGAAAACACGGCCGTGCCCCTAGACTTCGGAGGTTTGCCGAGGAGCGCCCATGTCATCACCCGATTATCGTCCGTTCCTGCCGACGCCGGCACAATCGAAGATTGCCGGGCCGACGGCGCGCGCTCATGCCGAGGTGCGGCGGCAAAGCCCGCGCGGCAAAGAGTTTTTCGCGCAATGGGCGCAAAAACTCGCCGAACCGTTTAAAGGCATCACCACCGACGGCAATGTCATCCCGGGCCTTTACAAGCTCGAGCCGAATGGCGCGCCGGTCGAGGCCATGGTCGATGCCGCCAAGGCGTTGCTCGGCCTCCTGACGGCCGAGCAGCGCGCCGCTTCATGCTTTCCCGCCGATTCGAACACCTGGCGGCGCTGGCAGAACACAGAGCTCTATCTCGAAGATTACGGACTGCGACTCGAAGAAGTTTCGGAGGCGCAGCGCGAAGCAATCCTGGGAATCCTGCGCGCAAGCCTCAGCGCCAAGGGCTATCAGATGTCGCGCGACGTGATGCGGCTCAATCGCTTCCTCGGCGATCTCGTCGGCGGCGCCGCGATCCTTGGCGAGTGGAGCTACAATTTCTGCTTGTTCGGCACGCCCACGCCAAGCGAGCCTTGGGGCTGGCAACTCTTCGGGCATCATTTGAGCCTTAACTGCATGGTGATCGGCGGCCAGATGGTGCTGACGCCCTGCTTCTGGGGCGCCGAGCCGAGCCACGCCGATATCGGGCCGTTTGCCGGCACGACCCTCTTCGAGGACGAAGAGCGCGCCGGGCTGACCCTGATGCGCTCTTTCACGCCCGAGCAGCAGCGCCGCGCGATCGTCGCGCATTCGATGGTCGGCGGCGATCTGCCGCCGGGCCGGCGCCACTTCGCCGACAATCTACACCTCGCCGGCGCGCATCAGGACAATCGCATCATCCCCTATGAGGGCATTGCCTGTTCCGACCTGTCGCCGGTGCAGCGGCGCAATCTCCTCGATCTCATCGGCCGCTACATCGCGCCGCTGCCGGAGGGCCCGGAAAAGCAGCGCATGGACGAAATCGAGCGCCATCTCGCCGCCACCCATTTTTGTTGGATCGGCGGTTTTGCCGAAGACAGCACGTTTTACTATCGCGTGCAGAGCCCGGTGGTGCTGATCGAATTCGATCACCACATCGGCGTGTTCCTGACCAATGCCGAGCCGGCGAAATTCCACGTCCACACGATCGTGCGGACGCCAAACGGCAATGACTACGGCCTCGATCTATTGCGGCTCCATTACGCGCAGGCGCCGCATCACCGGAAAAGCGAAGGGCTTAGTCGTTGACGTGATCGTGGCCGCCGATGCGGCCGGGCCGCCAATAGCCTTCGGCGTAGATCTGGCTGCGATCGAGGCCGCGTTCCAGCAAGGCATGCCGCTGCTTGCGGACGTTGCTGGTCTCGCCGATCACGATCGCATGGCCCTTGCCCGGCGGCAGCGTGAAGAGGCGGAGGGCGTCGAACATCAAATCGCCCGGCCCTGGCGCCGCCCCGTCGCGCGACAGCCATTGCAGCTTGAGATCGGCTTGAGTCGTGATCTCTTGCTTGTCGGCGTCGCCGCCGATTTCGATGAAGGCGAAAGCCGGCGCCGCTTTCGGAAGCGCCTCGACCAGCGCGAAGATCGCCGGAATGCAGGTCTCGTCGCCGAGCATTAAATGCCAATCGGCGGCGGGGTTGAGCCCGATGCGCCCGCGCGGGCCGCGGATATCGATGAGATCGCCGGGTTTGGCGTCGAGCGACCAGCTGACGCCCGGCGTGCGATGACCGTGCAGCACAAAATCGACATCCATGAGTCGGCTCGCCGGATCGTAGCGGCGGATCGTGTAATGACGGCGCGCCGGCTCGCCGCCGGCCTGGGCGATCTGTAAGACGATCTCTTGCGCCGGCTTGGGCTGAAACTCGGCGGCCGCGTCGCCGGTCACCGCCAATTGCACGCGCCGCATACGCGGATTGAGATCGAAAGCGCGCACGACCCGCAGCGTCCACGGCCGGCCGCGGCGGCGCTCGAGCTCAGCTTCGCTGAGCATCGGCCGGCCTGCCGCCGGCGCTTCCATCCGACCGCGCATTACCTCGTCGGGGCTTGCCATGCTTCCTCGTCCCTCTTCGATTTCGCTGGGGAGGATATAGGACGCCTAGGACGCCAAAGCAAACGGATCGGTTGTCGAAACCGGCGGATATTCGACGATTGGTCGTGCAGGGCGACCAATGCCCAGATCGGCCCGCTCAATTGTCGGGCGACCTTTACTCCCGAATATCCGGCTTGATGCGCCGAAATCGCCGCGAGGATAGACCGTCCTAAACCTGCGACGAGGAATCGCCCTCGTCCTGCCGGACGCCTATATCATTCGATGTCACAATGGGGGCTGTTGGCGCGTTACTCAACTTACACGCGATTATGGATTTCGGTCATAGCTTTTTCGCTCGCGTAAGCAATTCGTTAACGCCAACCCGCTAGCCTGTCAGGGTAAACGAGCGGCGGGTAGCGCTTGCGATGCGAACGATCCTGGTGATCGACGACAATATCGCGGTTTTGTCGACGCTGATTTATTTACTCGAAGACGCCGGCTATCGCGTGGTGAGCGCCGAAAACGGCGATGCCGGCGCGCGCATTTATCGCAGCACACAGCCTGACCTCGTCATCGCCGATATCATCATGCCGGAGTGCGGCGGGATCGAAACGATCCGCGAGATCAAGCGGCTATGCCCCGAAGCGAAGATCATTGCCATTTCGGGCGGTGCGCGCATCGGCAATGCCGATCCGCTCGAGGCCGCGCGGGAGGTGGGCGCCGCGATGGCCCTCGCCAAGCCGCTCGACCCGGACAATTTCCTCGCAGTCGTCAACGACCTGCTGGCCGCCTGAAGCGGCGACGGCGCGCGCAGCACGCGCTTTCGACTCAGACGCCGCGCCGCTAGACTGGCGATGTGTCCAACAGACCCATCCACCTCGTCGGCGGCGTTCCGCTCGAAGCGCGCGATGTATTCGAACTCGCCGGCGCCAGCTTCGGCGCGCTCGCCAAGCGCCTGCCCGATGGCGAGAAAAAGCGCGGCTGGCTGCGCCCGCAGGCGCCGATCGTCGGCCGTGCCGCCGGCATGATCCCCGGAGGCACCGCGCGCTATCTCACCATGACCAACCAGCGTTATCGTCCCGCGCCGGGTCAGGACGTCAACGCGATCGATTTCGGCTCGTTAGGTTATCTCGACGCGGCGCTCGAATCCTACGCGCTCTTCGTGGCGGCCCGCGATGCCGGGAAGATCGCGGCGGGCA
>DATGLO010000011.1:0-2825 GCA_035294105.1 Allostellaceae bacterium | reverse complement strand
TATTTCTGGCGGTCTTCCTGCCGTTTCAGCTCTGGCGCGTGCGGCGCCACGGCAACGAGCTCAGCCGCGACATCCGCGACAGTTCGCTATCGCAGCGCTCGTTCGCGGATTGGCTTCGAAGCGACGTCGAGGTCTGGGGCTCGCGCGTGCGCGGTAGAGACGCCGCCGCAGCGATCCTTTTGCCGATGGCGGCCGGCGCGTTCGGGATGCTGTTGCTCGCGATCGCGCACGGCGTCGCTGTCGGCTAGCCGGCTTAGGACGCGATTACGCGGCGCGCTTTAGATCGCGATCGATCTGGGCAACCGCTTCGCCATCCGAATCCGCAGCCATGAAGAACGCCATCGCTGCCATCAAGCGATCGAGGACCGCTTTTTGGTCCGTTGCTTCGGCGCGAACGCTTTCGAGAACGATCTGACGCATCGGCTAACTCCCCGAAGTTCTGTGTGATCCGTTTTACCGAGCGCGTGTCACTATTTGATGTCGCTGGCGGGATTTTTCGCGACCGAGTTTGACCAATTGTGGCGTGTATGACTGTCGCGCCTTAAATTCCCCAGCAGCGCCTTAATCCTCGAGGTTCCCCGCCTCGACAGACTTTGCACCGCCCGCTAGACCCTGCGGCGGATCAAGCGGGGAGGGCACGGGGTGGTATCGGGATTCGCGAAATATGCGCTGACAGCGCTGCTGCTCTTCGTGTCGCCCGCGGCCTTTGCCGCCGAGCGCGTGAATGTCGCGCGCTCGGGAATCGACATCGCTTTCGCGCCGATCGAAGTCGGCCAGGCCGCGCATATCTGGAGCGATCTCGGCCTCGATGTCGAAGTCGTCGACGTTCCCGGGACGCGCATCGAGCAGGTGCTCACCTCGGGCGATGCCGATGTCGGGCTCGGCGCCGCGGTGGCCCTGGGCGCTCGGCTCAAAGGCGTGCCGACCATCGGCATCGCCGCGATTGCCGGCCCGCCCTACAATTTCACCCTCATCGTGCCGGCGCACAGCCCGATCAAATCCGTCGCCGACCTGAAAGGCCGCTCGGTCGCGGTTTCGACCGCCGGCTCGCTGACCGACTGGCTGGTGAAGGACCTCGCCCGCAAGCAAGGCTGGGGCACCGACGGCATCAAGACCGTGCCGCTCGGCGGCGACGAGGCGCGGGTCGCGGCCTTGCGCAGCAATGGCGGCATCGACGCCGATCTCGCCGGGCTGATGCAGGCGGTCGAGCTCGAGGATAGCGGCCAGACGCGCACCGTCGTCTATTTCGGCGATGTGGTGAAGGACTTCCAAAACCTCGTCCTCAAGGCGTCGGACAAATTCATTGCCGAGCATCCCGACCGGCTCCAACTCTTCCTCAAAGGCTGGTTTCGCTCGGTCGTCTACATGAAGAGCCATCAGGACGAAGCCGTAAAGGTCATCGCGACCGCGTTCAAGATCGATCCTGCCGCGGTCGCCAAGGCCTATCCGATCGAAATGAAGATGATGTCGGACGACGGCACCTTCAGCACCTCGGGCATGGAAGTGGTGCGGCAGTCGCTTGTCGAGATGGGCATCCTGAAGACTTTGCCGGCGATGAGCGATCTCTATACCGATCGCTTCGTACCGGTGAAGCTGAACTAAAGGATGACTCTCGCCGGCAAAGTCGCGGTCGTCACCGGCGCCAGCCGCGGCATCGGCGAAGCGATCGCGACGACCCTGGCCAAGCACGGCGCGACTTTGGCGCTCGTCGCGCGCAGCCGCGATGATCTCGACAAGGTGGCCTCGCGCATCACAGCCGCGGATGGGCGCGCCGCGATCTTTCCTTGCGATCTGCGGCGGCAGAGGGATGTCGAAACGCTCGTCGCCGCCATCGTTGCGCAACTCGGCCGGATCGACTTTCTCGTCAACAACGCCGGCGCGACGCCGCACGGCAATTTGCTCGAGCGCGACGACGGCGAATGGCACGACGCTTATGAAGCGAAGATCCACAACTTCGTCCGCATGAGCCGCGCCTGCTGGCCGCATCTCAAGGCCGCGCGCGGGCGGGTCGTGAATATCTGCGGCGTGCTTGCGCATATGCCCAATCCCAATGCGCTGATCGGCTCGACGCTCGCCGCCGCGGTCGTCAGCCTTACCAAGGCGCTCGCGGAATTCGGCCGCGGCGACGGGATTCGCGTCAATGGGGTCAGCCCCGGCCTCATCGACACGGGCCGCTTTCGCGCGCGGCTCGAGGAAATGGCGCGCGAGCAAAACCTCTCCGTCGATGCCGCGCGCGCTCGCCTGGTCGAGAGGCTGGGCATCGCGCGGCTCGGCACGGCGCAGGAAGTGGCCGATGTCGTTGATTTCCTGCTATCCGAGCGTAATACCTATCTCGACGGCGCGATCATCGATATCGACGGCGGCATGAATAAGAGCATGTGATGCAGGAAAAGACGGGCACAGCCGTATCCGGCCAACTTCGCTATCCGCTCACCGGGCGCCTCGACGAGCGCTTCGCCAAGGTCTGGGACGCTTTCGCCGACAATTTCGCGCGCGGCGAGGAGGGTGGGGCGAGTTTCGCGCTCGCCATCGACGGGCGAATGGTCGTCGATCTCTGGGGCGGCTTCCGCGACATCGCGCAAACCAAGCCCTGGGAAGAGAACACAATCTGCAACGCCATGTCGGTCGGCAAGGCGATGGCGGCGATTTGCCTGCACATGCTCATCGACCGCGGCCTCGTGGAGCTCGACGCGCCGGTCGCGCGCTATTGGCCGGAATTCGCGGCGAACGGCAAGGAAGGCTTGCGCGTGCGCTGGGTGCTCGATCATCGCAGCGGGCTGCCGTTCCTGACCGACGATCTCTGGCCCGGCGCGATGTACGATTGG
>DATGLO010000010.1:0-6041 GCA_035294105.1 Allostellaceae bacterium | reverse complement strand
CCGGCGACCGCCATCGGCTCGACCTTGTTCGGCGGAAACTTCGCGCCGGTCGAGTGCAAGATTGAGGAGGTCACGACCCGCGCCGAGAGGGCGTTCGGCATGCCGTCCGCCCCGGCGCCCGCCTTGAAGCGCACGACGGCGTGAGGACGGAACTTGTCATGACGCGTATCCTCCTCGCGCGTCCAGATCAGCTTGACCGGCTTCTGCACCGCCTTGGCGATATGGATGGCTTGGACGACCTCGTCGGCCACGTCGCGCCGGCCGAAGCCACCGCCGCAGAAGGCGTTGTGGAGATAGATGTTCTCGGGTTCGATCCCGAACTTCTTCGCGACCGTCTCGGTCTCGTCGAGAGCGTCCTGCGTGCTGACCCAGATGTCGATGCGCTCGCCCTGGATCTGCACCGTCGCATTCATCGGCTCCATCGGCGAATGCGACAGGTAGGGCGTCTCGTAGACCGCCTCGAAAGTCTTGGCGCCTTGCTGGCCAAAGGCCTTCTCGACATCGCCTTGCTTGCGGCCGGTCACCACTTTGCCCGTATCCAAGGCAGCGTGGTATTCGCGGAAGAACTGCGCGCTATCGGTCGTGCCGGCGGCGCCGACATCCCATTCGGGCTGCAGCTTCGCCAGCGCCTGCCGCGCACGCCACCAAGTGCCTTCGGCGGCGACAGCCACCGCGTCGTCGAGCTTCACCACCTGGGGATTGCCCGGCATGCCGGCGACCGCGGACTCATCGACGCTCTTCAACTTGCCGCCGGGAACGGGGCACTGAAGGATGGCCGCGAAGACCATGCCCGGTACCTGCGCGTCCATGCCGAATTTCGCCGAACCGTCGATCTTGTGCACGACATCGATACGCGGCATCGGCTTGCCGGCAAAGGTCCACTGATCGGGAGTCTTGATAGCCGGCTCTTTGTCGAGCTTGATCTTCGCCGCATCGGCCGCGACCTCGCCGTAGCGCAAGGTCTTGCCCGAGGGACCGTGGGTGATGACGCTGTTCGCCGCCGTACATTCGCTCGCCGGCACGTTCCAGCGTGCGGCGGCGGCGGCAATCAGCCGGGTGCGCGCGCTCGCGCCGACCTGCTGCACCAGCTTCTGCGATTCTTTGATCGAGCGGCTGCCGTTCGAATACATCGCGCCGTAGATCTTATTCTCGCGAAGATTGCGATTGGCCGAGGCGAATTCGATTTTCACCTTCGACCAGTCGGCTTGCAGCTCTTCATTGAGCATCATGGGCACAGCGGTCATGCTGCCCTGGCCCATCTCGGCTTTCTGATAGCGGATGAGAATCGAATCATCCGGATTGATCGCGATCCAGGCGTCGATCTCGTTGGGCGCGTGACCGTCGTTGTTTTCCCACGGATAGGCGCCAACGGTCGCCGCCTTTGCCCATTCCGGCAACGCGGCGGTGCCGATGACGAAGCCTCCGGCGGCGGTGACGCCGGTCACGAGGAAACGGCGGCGGGAAAGATTTTGATTTCCGTCCATGGTCGTTCTCCTCCTCAGGCCTTCATCAGATCGGCTGCGCGATGGATCGCGCGGCGGAGACGCTCATAGGTGCCGCAACGGCAGATATTGGTGATGTTGGCATCGATATCGGCGTCGGTTGGCGTCGGGTACTGCTTGAGGAAGGCCGCTGTCGCCATGATCTGGCCGGATTGACACCAGCCGCATTGCGGGACGTCTTCCGCGAGCCACGCCTGCTGCACCGGATGCTTGCCGTCGGGCGACAGCCCCTCGATCGTCGTGATGCTC
Organism: Allostellaceae bacterium; assembly: GCA_035294105.1. Classification (GTDB taxonomy): domain Bacteria; phylum Pseudomonadota; class Alphaproteobacteria; order ATCC43930; family CGMCC-115725; genus CAIKMD01. The sequence continues at coordinate 4,290 of DATGLO010000010.1, read as the reverse complement.
GCGCCGTCTAGACGCGCAATCGGCACCGAGCAGGAGCGCATTGCCTGGCCGTTGATGTGGACGGTGCAGGCGCCGCATTGCGCGATGCCGCAGCCGAACTTGGTGCCGGTCAACCCGACGACATCGCGCAATGCCCAAAGCAGCGGCGTGTCGGGCTCCAAATCAAGCTGGTGCTGGGTTCCATTGACCGTGATGGTGATCATCTGCTGCGCTCCTCGGAAAGAACGTTTGTCAAAGCCTACCACAACGGGCCGCGCCCACAACCGATTAGCGAAGGGCTAATCGGTCGCCGCGACGGAACGGGTGAATTCGCCAAAAATCTGAACCTTTTCAATATTTTGCCTGCGACGTCCTTAGGCGGCGAGCCGCGGCGTGCGGCCTTTCAGCTTCGGCATCACCTCGCGCGCGAAGAGACGCAGCGAGCGCTGCGCCTGGTCGAAGGTCACGCCGCCGAAGAAAAAGGTGCAATCGACCTGGCTGAAGCCGAGCGCATCCTGCGCGCGTTCGAGCAAGGTCACGCATTCATCGGGCGTGCCGGCGATCTGGCGCAGCTCTTCGACCATGCGGTCGGTATCCAAAAGCTCTTGCGTCAGCTTGCGCCGGGCGTCGGCGCCAGGGCCGGTCGCGCCCGCCTCGAGCCGCTCGAAAGTGTGGTTCGTCGCCTCCATATAGCGCCGCCACGCCTTGCCCGCGATCGCGCGCGCCTCGCTCTTCGATTCCGCGAGCACGCAATGATAATGCGTCGCCAGATTCCACTTCCCCTTGGGATGGCCGGCCTTGTCCCAGGAATCGCGATACAGCTTCGTGTTGGCGATGAGGTTTTGCACGCTGTGATAGGCGACGGTGAGCACGTTGAAGCCGCGCTCGCCGGCCCAGGCAAAGCTCGATGGCGTGCGCGAGCACGAGACCCAGACCGGCAGACGTTGCTGCGCCGGCTTCGGCCACAATTCCATATCTTTGTAATTGTAGAAGCGTCCGTCATGGCTGAACGGCTCGCCGCGCCATGCCTTGAGGATGATCTCGAGCTGCTCGCGCATGCGATCGTTGCTGTTGTCGCGCGGCACGTGCAGCCGGTCGTAGTCGAATTCGACGAAGCCGCGACCGATGCCGAATTCGAGTCGGCCATGCGACATCAGATCGACCATTGCGAGCTGTTCCGCGATCTCGATCGGGCTGTGCAGCGGCAAGACGACGATCGAGGTGCCGAGGCGCACGCGCTTGGTGCGCTGCGACAGCGCCGCCAGCATCATGGGCGGCGACGGGATGATGCCGCCATAGGGATCGAAGTGATGCTCGTTCGCCCATAGCGAATCGAAGCCAAGCTCTTCGCTTTCGGTGAGGAGATCGAACCAGCGATGCATCAGCTGGCCCGGGCTACCGTCGACATCGGGAAAATAGGTCGGCAGACAGAAATGCCCGAACTTCATTACGCCCCTCCATCCCGATGCGACCGGGTTCACGTTTGGCGAGCCTATCTATACCCGAAGAGGCGATTGCGCTACTAACGGCAAATCGACCGCGTACCGGGCCGATCGCGAAAACAGCGGCAACCCGCCCGGCGCGCGAAGGGAGGAGATTGGGCATGCGTTTCCTGCGGATCGCCATGGCGGCTTTTCTCGCCGCGACAGCGACGCCGGCCGCCGCCGATCCGCTGAAGATCCGCGTCGCCTGGGTGGTCGTGCCTAATAATCTTCCGCCGATCCTCTTTTCAAAGCCCGGCATCGCGCGACACGAAGGGCAATCCTATGCGATGGACGCCATTCATTTCTCCGGCACGCCGCAAATGATTTCGGCTTTCGGCGCGAACGAAATCGATATTGCGCTCCTCGCTTATTCGTCGCTCGCGGTCGCGATCGAGAATGCCGGCATGACCGATCTGCGGGTCATCGCCGACGCTTTCCAGGACGGCGCGCCGGGCTACTACACCGACGAATATATGGTGCTGAAGGACAGCCCGATCCGCAGCATCGAGGATTTGAAAGGCAGGATCATCGGCTCGAACGTCACCGGCGGCGCGATCGATGTCGGTCTGCGCGCGATGCTGCTGCAGCACCACCTCGATGCAAAGAAAGACGTGACCATCGTCGAGGTCGCCTTTCCCAATATGCGCGCGGCGCTCACCGAGCATAAGGTCGAGCTCATCGGCACGGGCCTACCCTTCGCCCAAGACCCGGAGCTGCGCGCCGCGACGCGCACCATCTTCACCCAACGCGAGGCGATCGGGCGCAGCGAGATGATCGTCTGGGTCGCGCGCGCCGGCTTCATCGCCGCCAACCGCCCGGCCATGGTCGACTTCATGGAGGACGTGCTGCGGGCGCTGCATTTCTACACAGATCCCGCCAATCATAAAGAAGCGGTCGACATCGTCGCGAATTTCAACAAGCAGCCCGCGGCGGATTACGACGCCTGGCTTTTCAAGCCGGGCGCCGATTATTACCGCGACCCGAACGCCGTCCCCGATCTCGACGCGCTGCAGTCCAACATTACGACCCAGGTCAAGTTCGGCTTCCTCAAAACCGATCTCGACATCCGGCAATACGCCGATCTGAGCCTCATCAAGGATGCGGCGCAGCGCCTCGCGCGCTGACCCCTTCCCCGTCCGCACGCGGTTTCAAAGGCTTACCTGCGCGCCCCGGCGCCGCGGAAACCTCTCGCGAGCGCCGCGAGATTCCGCCGCACTGAAGGCAGGCTCCCGGAGACGGGAACTAAACCGGTCGCGCTTCGTTTATCAACCGCGCCGGTCGCGGGGATCATGACAGCTGTCTTCGAACCCAAGGCAAATTTCTATACACGCATCGTCCTGGTCGCGGCAGGAACCATCGTCGTCGTCTTGATCGCGGCAATCTGGATCGTCCCGAACACCGGCTACGCCACCGACATTGGCTTCACGCCGCCGCAGCCGGTTCCTTTCAGCCATCAGCATCACGTCAGCGGGCTGGGGCTCGACTGCCGCTACTGCCACACCTCGGTCGAGCAGTCCGCCGATGCCGGCATGCCGGCGACCGAGATCTGCATGACCTGCCATTCGCAGATCTGGACCAACGCCGCGATTTTGGCGCCGGTGCGGCAGAGCCTCGCCGAGAAGCAGCCGCTGCATTGGAACCGCGTCTACACCCTCCCCGACTACGTCTATTTCGATCACAGCATCCATATCGCCAAAGGCGTCGGCTGCACGGAATGCCACGGGCCGATCGGCGATATGCCGCTCACGTATAAAGCGACCAGCCTTTATATGGGCTGGTGTCTCGATTGCCATCGCAATCCGGGACCGCATCTGCGGCCGCAGCAATCGGTATTCGATCCGCATTGGCAGCGCACGGCAAACACGCCGTCACCGCAGCAATTGAGGACGCAATACCACATCCATGTCTCGACCTTGACCGATTGCTCGGTTTGTCACCGATGACGGAGCGCATAACGCGGTCGCTCGATCTGGTCGGATTGCGCGCGCGGCTCGCGACGCAGAAAGGCCCGCGCTATTGGCGCAGCCTCGACGAGCTCGCGCAGACGCCCGCCTTCCTCGATCTGCTACGCGAGGAATTTCCCGCTTTCGCGCAGGTTGCCGCGGCGGCGGTCTATCGCCGTCGCGTGCTCCAGCTGATGGCGGCGTCGCTCGCGCTCGGCGGCTTGACCGGCTGCCAGAAGGAAGTCGAGCAGCGCCAGTTGTCCCCCTATGTCGAGCAGCCGCCCGGCATCGTCCCCGGGCGCCCGCAGTATTACGCGACCGCGACCGACATCGACGGTTTCGGCGAGGGAGTGTTGCTGCGCCACGAGATGGGCGGGCCGCTCAAGGTCGAGGGCAATCCCGATCATCCTGCGAGCCTCGGCGGCACGAGCGCCATCGGACAGGCCTCGATCCTTGGCCTTTACGACCCCCCATCGCGCGCAATCGATCACCGCGCAAGGCCAGCTCGCAAGCGGCGCGAGCCTGCTGACGATGCTGCTCTGAGCGCCGCGACGCGCTGATTGCGAAAGGCGGGCGCCGGGTTGCGACTCCTGACCGGCGCCGTGACCTCGCCGACGCTCGCCGACCAGATCGCGGCAGTGCAGAAAGCTTTTCCGGCGATGCGCTGGCATCAGTGGGAGCCGCTCCACCGCGATGCCGCACGCAGCGGCGCGGTGCGCGCTTTCGGCCGGATCGTCGATACCGTTTACGACTTCGCGCGCGCCGAGGTGATCCTCGGCGTCGAAAGCGATGCGTTGAGCGCCGCGCCGGGCCGTCTGCGCTACGCGCGCGATTTCGCCGCGCGACGTCGTGCCGACGATGCGAAATTGCGAATGAGCCGGGTC
>DATGLO010000009.1:0-13106 GCA_035294105.1 Allostellaceae bacterium | reverse complement strand
TAGTGATCGCCGTCGCCGCGCAGATCGTCGATGCGCACTTGGGCGTCGGGGAAACCGGCCTTGATCAGCCTTTCGATCTCGCCCGCGTCGATTGCCATTCCATGCCTTTCATCAGGCGCTTAGCCGGCCATATAGGCGGGCAGCCACGTCTCGTTGAGCCGGGAAAGCTCCGCAACGGATATGGCACTGCCCCCGGCCAGTGTCAATTGATCGCCTCCGACTCGGCCAAGGGTTAACGCCGGCACGCCGGCCTTTTGGGCATTGGCAAGCACGGCCTCGGGCGAAGCCGTCGCCAGCACGTAGCGCGCTTGATCCTCGCCGAAGAGGAAGGCATGCGCTGGGATGCCGGCGGGCAGCGCGATGCCGGCGCCGATACCGCCCGCCATCGCCATCTCGGCGATCGCGACCAAGAGCCCGCCGTCGGAGATATCGTGGCAGGCCGAGATGCGACCGGCGGTAATCTCGGCGCGCACGAAATCGCCGTTGCGGCGCTCGGCGGCGAGATCGATCGGTGGCGGCGCGCCGTCGTCACGGCCGAGCACCTCGCGTAAATACATCGAGCAGCCGAGATGGCCGCGCGTCTCGCCAACGAGGATCAGCGTGTCGCCCGCATTTTTTAGGGCCAGGCCGATGCTCTTCGACGCATCGGCCAGAATCCCGACGCCGCCGATGGTCGGCGTCGGCAGGATGCCGGTGCCATTGGTCTCGTTGTAGAGCGAGACATTGCCGGAGACGACCGGGTAGTCGAGCGCGAGACACGCGGCGCGCATGCCTTCGATGCAGCCGGCGAACTGGCCCATGATCTCGGGCCGCTCGGGATTGCCGAAGTTCATGTTGTCGGTGATCGCGAGCGGCGTCCCGCCGACCGCGGTGATATTGCGCCAGCTCTCGGCGACCGCCTGCGCGCCGCCGCGCTCGGGATCGGCCTGGCAATAACGCGGCGTGCAATCCGAACTCATCGCTAGCGCCTTCGTGCTGTCGGGCAACGCGACGACCGCCGCATCGCTGCCCGGACGCTGCACGGTGCGGCCCATCACGAGGTGGTCGTATTGCTCCCAGATCCAGCGCTTCGAAGCGAGGTCGGGGCAGGCGATGAGCGCCTTGAGCGCGGCGATAGGCTCGCGCGCCTCGACATCGCTCGGCCGCAGCTCGGCACGTGCCGGCGTCTTGGCGTAAGGCCGATCATAGAGCGGCGCCTGCGTCACCAGCGGCTCGATCGGCATGTCGGCGGCGACCGCGCCGTTCATCTTGAGAATGATGCGGCCGGTATCGGTGATGGTGCCGATGCGCGCGAAGTCGAGCTCCCATTTCTCGAAGACCGCGCGCGCTTTATCCTCGCTGCCCGGCTTCAGCACCATGAGCATGCGCTCCTGGCTTTCCGACAGCATGATTTCGTAAGGGCTCATGCCTTGCTCGCGCACCGGCACCCGGTCGAGCTCCAGGCTAATGCCGAGGCCGCCTTTGCCGGCCATTTCCACCGAAGACGAGGTGAGTCCCGCCGCGCCCATATCCTGGATCGCGACGATCGCGTCGCTCGCCATCAGCTCGAGACACGCCTCGATCAGCAGCTTCTCGGTGAAGGGATCGCCGACCTGCACCGTCGGCCGCTTCTCTTCGCTGTTGTCGCTGAATTCGGCCGAGGCCATGGTGGCGCCGTGAATGCCGTCGCGCCCGGTCTTGGCGCCGACATAGATCACCGGATTGCCCGGGCCCGAGGCCGCCGAATAGAAAATCTTGTCCTTACGTGCGATGCCGACGGTCATCGCGTTGACGAGGATGTTGCCGTTATAGCTCGGATGGAAATTGCACTCGCCGCCGACGGTCGGCACGCCGACGCAATTGCCATAGCCGCCGATGCCGGCGACGACGCCGGCAACAAGGTGCCGGGTCTTGGGATGGTCGGGGCTGCCGAAGCGCAGCGCGTTGAGGTTCGCGATCGGCCGCGCGCCCATGGTGAAGACGTCGCGCAGGATGCCGCCGACGCCGGTCGCCGCGCCCTGATAGGGCTCGATGAAGGACGGGTGGTTGTGGCTCTCCATCTTGAAGATCGCCGCCATGCCGTCGCCGATATCGATGACGCCGGCATTCTCGCCCGGGCCGCAGATCACGTGCGGGCCGGTGGTGGGCAGCTTCCGCAACCAGTTCTTCGAGGATTTGTAGGAGCAATGCTCCGACCACATCACCGAGAAGATGCCGAGCTCGGTGAGGTTGGGCGTGCGGCCCATGATCTTTACGGCGCGCGCATATTCCTCGGCGCTGAGGCCGAATTCGGCCGCCAGCTCGGCGCTCACGGCGCGTTCGGTCAATTCAGCGCCTCGACGAGCCCGGCAAAGAACGGCACGCCGTCGAGCGAGCCGTGCAGCGGATGGGTCGCATCCTCGGGATGCGGCATCAGGCCGAGCACGGTCTTGGTCTCGTTGAAGATGCCGGCGATGGCGCGCGCCGAGCCGTTGGCGTTGTGCGCCGGATCGAGCGTGCCGTCGGGCGCGCAATAGCGGAAGGCGACGCGGCCTTCGCCTTCCAGCCGGTTCAAGGTCTCGTCGTCGGCGAAGTAATTGCCGTCGTGATGCGCGACCGGCACGCTGATCACCTGGCCCGCCTGATAGCGCGCGGTGTAGATCGTCTGGCTGTTCTCGACCTTCAGATGCACGTTCTTGCAGTGGAATTGGAGCGTCTTGTTGCAGAGGAGGGCGCCGGGCAGCAATCCCGCCTCGGTGATGATCTGGAAGCCGTTGCATATGCCGAGGACGGGCGTGCCGCGCGACGCCGCCGCCTTCACCTCGCGCATGATCGGCGAATTCGCCGCCATCGCGCCGCAGCGCAGATAATCGCCATAGGAAAAGCCGCCGGGGATGACGATCAGATCGCATTTCGGCAGGGCCGACTCGCGATGCCAGACCTTCAGCGGCGCCTTGCCCGAAGCGCGATGCAGCGCGTCGTAAACATCCTGTTCGCGATTGGAGCCGGGAAAGACGACGATGGCGGATTGCATCTCAGCTTTGTTTGTTTTCTTGAGCAATTACAGTTCGTAGCCGATCGATCAGCGGCGGCACGAACTTTGTTGCGGTGTCGTAGACGATACGCGAGTCCGCGTTGTCGTGATATTTCGCATTCCGATAATGGCTTGCCATGCGATCGAAGGATATCGCTGCTGTACCTCTGGTGGAATACGGCCGGGCTGCTTCGCCGACAACTTCCAAGGCCCTGACGACCGCAAATTGAGTTTTTAAATCGCTTTGAAACGCGTCCCAACCCATCTCGCCGAGAAATTCCCGGACCTTCGTCGCATAGGCGAGCATGTCGTCGAGATGATCGAGGAAGTCGCGATTCACACCATCTTCACCTCGGCGAGGATGCGTTGTCCGATTCGCGGCTTAAGCGTGCGTTTGTTGGCGAGATCGACCTTGACGCCAAGCGCCTCGCTCAACTCCGATTGGAGGTCGGCGTAGTCGGGGAGGGTCATGCCCTCGCCGGGCTCGATGAGGATATCCAGGTCGCTGTCTTCCCGTTGCTCCGAGCGAACGTAGGAACCGAAGACGCCAAGTTCTCGGATTGGATAATGCTGGCGCAATTGCGGTTCGATCCGCCGAAGAACCGCCAAGATTTCATCCAGATTTTTCATGGCGCGACTATACATCACCCGACGAGCTCGACGCGGTAGCTCTCGATCACCGTGTTGGCGAGGAGCTTTCGGCACATCTCATCGAGGGCGGCGCGGGCCTTGGCTTGGTCGGTCTCGGCGACCTCGAGCTCGATCACCTTGCCCTGGCGGACCTCGCCGATTCCGGAAAATCCCAAATTCCCAAGCGCGTGGGCGATGGCTTTGCCTTGCGGGTCGAGCACGCCTTCCTTCGGCATGACGAAGACGCGCGCCTTCATTACTGGACCGTTTGCGGGCCTTTGACGTCGCCCGGCGCGCTTTCGGTCAACAAGCCGAGTCGCCGCGCAACCTCTTGATAGGCCTCTTCGACCTTGCCGAGGTCGCGGCGGAAGCGGTCCTTATCGAGCTTCTCGTTGGTTTTGAGGTCCCAGAGGCGGCAATTGTCGGGGCTGATCTCGTCGGCGAGGACGATCCGCATCTCGTCGTGCTCGTTATAGAGCCGGCCAAACTCTACTTTAAAATCAATGAGTTTTATGCCGATCCCGAGGAAAAGCCCGAGGAGGAAATCGTTGATCCGGAGCGACATCTGCATGATGTCGTCGAGATCGTGGGTGGTCGCCCAGCCGAAGCAGGTGATGTGCTCTTCCGAGACCATCGGATCCTGGAGCTTGTCGTTCTTGTAGTAGTACTCGACGATCGAGCGCGGCAGCGGCGTGCCTTCCTCGAGCCCGAAACGCTGCGCGAGCGAGCCGGCGACGACGTTCCGGATCACCACCTCGATCGGAATTATCTCAACCTGCTTAACGAGTTGCTCGCGCATGTTGAGGCGGCGAACGAAATGGGTCGGGATTCCGATCTCAGCGAGCCGCAGCATCAGATACTCGCTGATGCGGTTGTTGATCACGCCTTTGCCGGTGATCGTGCCGCGCTTTTGCGCGTTGAAGGCGGTGGCGTCGTCCTTGAAATATTGGACGAGGGTGCCGGGCTCGGGGCCCTCGAACATCACCTTGGCCTTGCCTTCATAGACTTGCTTGCGTCGGGTCATGGCGGCGCGCCTTTCGTGAATGGCAAGGGGAACGGATGATCTATAGCAAGCCTGACGCCATCAAACCAGCACGTCGCGCCAGGGCGATGCCTTCGGGTGATGCGCGGCGAAGCGGAAGCGCGGCCTTCGCTCGGGATGCTGCATCGAGGGCAGCGCGATGAGGCTGGAGGACACGGTGGCGAAGCCGCGGCCGGTGTCGAATCGCATCACGTTTTGCGCCTCCTCGCCCGCTTTGAGGTCGCTGTCGGTCAAAAGCTTCTGCCAGGCCGACCAATCGTCGCGACTCGGGTCGGGCGGCGTCGCCTTCTCGAAGAGCGGACGATAGCGTTTGAGGCGCGGCAATTCGTCGTCGTCGAGATCGCCCGAGGCGATCATATGGAGGCCCGGCTTCAGCGGCTTGATCGAGAGCGGCAGCGTTCCCGAAGGATCGGCGTGGCGCAGCCAGAAAGCGTCCTGGTTGTCGGCGATCATCAGGTTGAAGGTGCGATAGGCGGCGGGCTCGATATGCTCCAAGGCCTCGGCGGCGCGGCGCGCATCGGCATGGTCGAGCGCTTCGAGGACGAGCTCGCCGCGCGAGCGCTGGCCGGCGGCCGGGCCGAGCGAGCCGTGGCGGTTGAGGATGCCGGCGACGACGCCGTGGTCGTTGATGCCGAGCCAGGAACCGCCGGCGAGCGTGTCTTGGCCGGCAACGACATCGGGACGGTCGGACCAATGCCGTCCCGGCGGCAACCACGGTCGGTCGATCATCTCGTCGCGGTTGGCGCCGATCAGCACCGGCCACTCATGCTGCGGCCGGCGCAAGATGATGAAGGTGCACATAGGGCGGTTATCGGCTAAACAACGTCCGCTGCAAGGGGAATCTGGGTAAGGCAATGGCCGATTTCAGCGACCGTGAAAAGGGCGAAGAGCGCAACTACGAGCGCCAGCAGGAGGTTGCCTTCAAGATCAAGGCGCGGCGCAATCACTTGCTGGGCCTGTGGGCGGCGCAGCAGCTCGGCCTCAAGGGCGACGCCGCCGAAGCCTATGCGCGGGGCGTCGCCGATCCCGCGAGCCATCTCCATGGCGACAAAGAGATCGTCGCCAAGCTCGTCGCCGATTTTCAAGCGAAGCACGTCGCGCTCGATGCGACGCGCGTGAACCTCGAGCTCGCGCATTTCGAGAGCCAGGCCGAGAAACACATAAAGGGTTAATCAGCTTTCGCCAAACACGCGCTTGAAGATCGTATCGACGTATTTGATGTGGTAGGCGTCGTCGAACGCCGCGTCGATCTGCTTCGCCGAGAGCAACGCTGCGACATCCTTGTCGTTCTTTAGGAGCGTCGCGAAATCGCCTTTGCCGTGCCACACCTGCATGGCGTTGCGCTGCACCGCGCGGTAGGCGTCCTCGCGGCTCATGCCCGCCTGCGTGAGCGCCAGCAGCACGCGCTGCGAATTGTGCAGGCCGCCGAGCTTGTCGAGATTGCGCTTCATCGCCTCGGGATAAACGAGGAGACGATCGATCAGCGTCGTCAGCCGCGCCAGCGCGAAGTCGAGCGCGATCGTCGCATCGGGCGCGATCACGCGCTCGACGGAGGAATGCGAGATGTCGCGCTCGTGCCACAGAGCGACATTCTCGAGCGCCGGGATCACATGCGAGCGCACGAGACGCGCGAGGCCGGTCAGATTCTCCGACAGCACCGGATTGCGCTTATGCGGCATCGCCGACGAGCCCTTCTGCTCGGGCGCGAAATATTCCTCGGCCTCGCGCACCTCGGTGCGTTGCAAATGGCGGATTTCGAGGGCGAGGCGCTCGACCGAGCTCGCGATGGTGGCGAGCGTCGCGAAGAACATCGCGTGGCGATCGCGCGGGATGATCTGAGTCGAGACCGGCTCGGGCTTCAGGCCGAGGGCCTTGGCCACGTGCTCCTCGATCGCCGGCGGCACGTTGGCGAAAGTGCCGACGGCGCCCGATATGGCGCAGGTCGATATCTCTTCTTTCGCCGCTTCGAGCCGCGCGCGATTGCGGGCGAATTCCGCATAGAAGCCGGCGAGCTTCACGCCGAAGGTCGTCGGCTCGGCATGGATGCCGTGGCTGCGGCCGATGGTGACCGTCGTCTTGAACTCGAAGGCGCGCCGCTTCAGCACTTTGAGCAGCGCGTCGAGATCCGCGAGCAGGATGTCGGAGGCCTGGCGCAGCTGCACGGCGAGGCAGGTATCGAGCACGTCGCTCGACGTCATGCCCTGATGCAGGAAGCGCGCATCCGGCCCGATATGCTCGGCGAGGTTGGTGAGGAAGGCGACGACGTCGTGATGGATCTCGCGCTCGATCGCGTCGATGCGCTCGATCTCCCATTTGCCTTTCTCGCGAATGGTCTTGGCCGCGCTTTTCGGGATGATGCCGGCCGCGGCGAGCGCGTCGCAGGCATGGGCTTCGATGTCGAACCAGATGCGGAAGCGGTTTTCCGGCTCCCACAGGGCGGCCATGGCCGGCCGGCTGTAGCGGGGGATCATCGGGCAGGCCTAGCCTTGCCTAGGCCGCGCGTCAATTGTTGGCGAGGGCGGGTGCCGAGCCGGGCGCGGCCGCGGTCTGGCTCCTGAGGACGAAATTGATCGGCGAGCCTTGCTCTTCGGTCTGGAACGCGACCACGACGCCGCGATCGTCGATCCACACGACCTGATGCTTGTCGTCGTCGACGAACCACTGGTGGACACGTTCCTGCTTGCCGTCGAAATTCATCGTGACGACGCCGGTATCCCTCACCACGACATTCGTCACCTTGCCGCTCTTGGTCGACATCATCGTGTCGGTTTGCAGCACGAAGGGCGCCCAGGGATTCGACGGATGCACTTGCGGCGGCGCGGTGAGCACGCCATCGGCGGTCGAATTGATGTGAAACGCGTTGCCGTCCGCCTTGCCGGTGACGCCGATCTGGGTACCGTTGTCGTCGGTCGTGCTTTTGAAGCTGACGAGCTGGTGATTGTTCCAGCGTTCCTCGCGCGTCGCATCCTGATGGAACATCCGGATGCCGATGACTTTCACGGCGATGTGAAGGTCGGTGCGCACATCGGTGGTATTGCCGATTTGTGTCACGGTGTTCGTATAGGTGCCGATATTGCCGTAGGTCGGATGCTCGACGTTGTACGTGAGCACCTCCGTCTCGGCCGGCATCGCATTCTGAGCCGCCGCGTTGCGCGTCGCCTGTTGCGCGGAGACAAGCGGAACAAACGCAAGCGAGGCCGCGAAAACGATCGAGGCCAGTGTCGGCTTTGATTTCTGCATAGCGATCCTGATGCCAGAAATACGGAACCTAAGCGGGTTTTTCAAGGCTCGTTCCGGAACCGCGTTACCGACCCGCCGTTGAACGAGGACATGTAACGGCCTCCCGCAAGGGATGATGCCGCAAGCAAGAGGGTTACCACATGAGAAGATATCTGATGACGGCAAGCCTGGCGTTGGCACTGGCTTTGGGATCGGGCTTCGCTTTCGCGCAAGTCGGCGGCGGAGCAGGGGGCGGCGGCGGAGCAGGGGGCGGCGGCGGCGCAGGAGGTGGCGCCGGCGGTGCGGGTTCAGGCGCGGGCGCCAGTGGAATGGGCGCCGGCGCACCGAACGGCGCGAGCGATTCGGGCTCCGACAGCAACACCGGCGCGGGCGCCGGCACGGGTACTGGGATGACCAACCAGGCCACGCTTCCCAACGACAGCACCAAGGGCAGCACGAACGCGAATCCCAACGGTTGCGTCGGCTCTGGCTGCGGCACGCCCGGCGCGACCGGCAATCTCGGCGCCGGCAGCGCTAGTGGCACGGGCGCGGGCGTCGGCAACGACGTTCAAAACGGAACCGACAGCGGCGTGAGCGGCACCAACAATCTCAACGGCACGACCGGCGCACGCTAAACGCGCGCGCCTCTCCAACGAAAACGGCCCCGAATCAATCGGGGCCGTTTTCGTTTGCTCGTCCGTTCCGTTCGTCAGATCACGCGCGTTTGCGCTTCGGCTTGGCCGCGGGTTCGGCGCGCTTGGCCGCCGCCGGTTTCTTGCCGCTGTCGATCGGCAGCAGTAGCGAGCGCTGCCGCGCATCCGACTTTTTGCCCCGCGCCTTCTTGGCGGTCGCACGTTTCGGCGTGTCGTCTTCATTCTCATTGGCGACGCCGCCGCCACGTCCGGTCGAGGCGAGGCTCTTTTTCAGCACCGCCATGAGATCGACGACATTGCCGCGCGGCTCTTCGATCTTGGCGCGCTGGATCGGCTTGCCCTTCTGCTTCGATTCGACGAGCTCGCGCAGCGCATCCTGATATTGGTCATGGAAACCCTTGGGATCGAACTTGCCCGCGAGGCGCTCGATAATCGTCGTCGCGATCTCGACCATCTGGCGATCGAGCTTGTGCTTCGGCTCGTCGAATTCGGCGAGGCGTACTTCTTCGGCCGTGTGCAAGGTCGAGAGCAGCAAGCCCTTGTCGAAAGGTTGGAGCGCGACCGGTCGCTCGCGCTGCGACATGACGATACGGCCGATGCCGACGCGATCGGTCTCGCCGAGCGCCGCGGCGATCACGTGGTAGGCTTCCTCGGCCTGGGCGTTCTCGGGGTAGACGTAATAAGGCGTGTCGAGATAGAGCAGGTTGATGTCGTCGCGCTCGACGAAACGAGATAGTTCGAGCACGCGCGAGGATTCGATCTTCAGCGCTGCCAGCTCGTCCTTGGTGATCTCGATGTATTGGCCTTTTTCGACCTCATAGCCGCGGATCAGATCGGCGCGATCGAGCTCCTCGCCGGTTTCCGCATCGACCGGCTGCAGCCGGATGCGATTGCCGGTCTTTGGATTGATCTGGTGGAGGCTGATGCGCTCGCGCTCGCTGGTCGCCGGCGAAAGGTAGATCGGGCACGACACCAGCGACAATCGCAGGAACCCGGACCAGTATGCATGCGGCATCGTGCGTATCCCTTGCTCGTGGGGCCAAGCATCACGCCGCCAAGCCGAGCGCGCGCTGCGCGCCGGCGATGGACTGCTGATGCTTCGTCATGCCGGCCCACGGATCGTTTTTACGTGATGCCAGCAACTTAGGAACGGAAGCTATAGTATAGCGCGAAGGATCGAGTCGTGCATTAACGTCCTTCCACTCGAGCGGCAAAGCTATTGGGGCGCCGGGCCGCGCACGCACAACATATGGTGCGACGGCGGTCGAGCCCCGGTCGTTGCGCAAATAATCGAGAAAAATCCGGTCGGTGCGCTCGCGCTTCAGCGGGTTGATGGTGAATTGCTTCGGCGCGGCGGTGGCGAAGTTCGTCGCGATCTTTTTGGTGAACGCCTTGAGCTCGGCCCAGTCGACGTCGCGGCGGATCGGCGCGACCACGTGCAGACCTTTGCCGCCGGTCGTCTTGCAGAACGACTCGATCTTCATCGCCGCGAGATAATCGCGCATGGCGAGGGCGGCATCGATCACGGCCGTAAACGGAAGCTTCGGCGCGGGGTCGAAATCGAAAATGAACTGGTCGGGACTATTCGGATCGTCGGCCGTCGCGCCCCAGGGATGAATCTCGACCACGCCTTCCTGGATCAGCAGCACGAGATCCTTCGCATCGCGCAGCACGAGATAGTCGCCCGGTCCCGACTTTTCCCGGATGGACACGCGGCGGATCGATTTCATGCCGGTGGTGAAATGCTTCTGGAAGAAGCATTCGCCGGCGATGCCGCCCGGGCAGCGCAGAAGGCTCAACGGCCGGTTGGCGATGTGCGGCATGATCCAGTCGGCAATGCCCGCGTAATATTCGATCAACTGCCGCTTGGTGATGCCGAGATCGGGAAAGATCACACGATCGGGATGCGAGATCGGAACGCCGTTGATCTTGTCGGCGCCTTTGCGGCCGTTGCTTACCGTCGCGGGCTTCTCCGCGGGTGGATCGTCCGCGGGCTCTTTGACCGCTTTGCTCGCCGACAAGGCGCGGTCGCGCGTCACGGTTTTCGCCGGCTTGTCCTCGCGCAATCCTTGGAACGAGGGGTGGCGCAACACGCCGTCCGGTGTCCAGTTGAGGAATGCGATCTCGCAGACGAGCTCGGGCTCGACCCAATGCGTGCCGCGCCGCGCCGCTGCCGGCAGACCAGGGATGGGCATGCGATCGATAACCAGCGGCTTCAACTTCTTGGCGAGATCGAGCGCGGTCTGATGGTCGAAGCCGGTGCCGACCCGGCCGGCATAGTGCAAGGTCTCGTCTTCGTAATAGCCGAGCGCGAGCGCGCCGATGCCGCGATTCACCGTCGAATCGGTGTAGCCGACGATGACGAATTCCTGCCGCAAAACGCATTTGGTTTTCACCCAGTCGCGCGTTCGGCCTTCGTGATAGGCGACATCGGCGCGTTTCGAGACGACGCCTTCCAGCTTCAAGTCGCACGCTTGCGCGAAAACCTCGCCGCCGCGCGCCATGACGTGATCGGAATAAACGAGCGGGCCGCCGCTGCTGTCGATGAGATCGTGGAGCGCTGCCTTGCGGTCGATCAGCTTGGCACCGCGCCAATCCTCGCCGTCGCGGTAGAGGAGATCGAACACGATATAGCGCAGCGGCTTGGCGTTGCCGTGCGACAAAGCATCTTGCAAGGCGGCGAAGCTCGAGCCGCCATTTTGGTCGAGCACCGCGACTTCGCCGTCGAGCGCGAGATCGCCGCCCGGCAATTTCGCGACGGCGTCGGCGATCGGCTTGAAGCGGCCGGTCCAATCGAGGCCGGTTCGCGTCAACAGCGCGACCTTGCCGTCGCGGCGCCGGGCGAAGATGCGATAGCCGTCGACCTTGATCTCGTGCAGCCAGTTCTCGCCGCTGGGCGGGCGATCAACCAAAGTCGCGAGGGTCGGCGGCACGAAATCCGGGAGCTTGGCCTTCTTGACGCCGGCGACATGCGCCGCGGCGGAAGCCGCCTTCTTTTTCGCTGCCGCCTTGGGCGATTCCGCTTTCTCGGCGCGATTTGATTGCCACACGCTGCGATCGGGCGCGTCGGCGATCTCTTCCATCGAGCGGCCGCTGGCGACGCTGGTCGTATCTTCGTCGACCAGCAGCGTGCCGTTGCCCGGCCGCGCCTCGCCGTCGCGTTCCTTGATCAAGAGCCAGTTGTCGCTGTTGCGCTCCTGGCCGCGCGGCCCCATTCGCACGAGGGTCCAGCCGCCTTTCAGCCTTTCGCCGTGGAGAATGAATTTCAGCCGGCCCTTCTTATAGGCTTCGCGCGGATTTTCGCCGTCTTGCGGTTCCCAGGTGCCGCGATCCCACAGCATCACCGTGCCGCCGCCATATTGGCCTTTGGGGATCGTGCCCTCGAAGCCGCGATAATCGGTCGGATGATCTTCGACATGGGCGGCGAGGCGCTTGTCGGCGGGATCGAGGCTGGGGCCGCGCGGCACGGCCCAGCTCAGCAGTACGCCGTCGAGCTCGAGGCGAAAATCGTAATGCAGCCGGCGCGCCGCGTGCTTTTGCACGACGAAGCTGTTGCCGCCTTTCGTGCGCTTACCGGCGGACGGCTCTGCCGTCATATCGAAGTCGCGTTTCGCCCGGTAGCGGGAGAGTTTCGCGCTCGCGGATATTGCGCGCTTTGCGGCCATGTCGAGCTAACGCTGCCTCGGCCGCACAGTTCCGCCCGCCGCGCGTAAACGCTTGGCGACCGCCGCCGCTGTCAGGGCCTGCGCGTCGAAGGGCGCGCGCACCTTGGCGTCGTTGTCGAAATAGACGAAGACATCGCGGCGGGCCCGCTTTGGTGCAGGACGCTCGCTCGCATGCCCGCCGTCCGGAGCCTCATCGCCCGCCGCCCAGGCGACGACGCGGCGCGACCAGGCGGCGATCGCCTTCGCGTCATAGCCGCTGGCGTAAAGCTGCTCCGAGCCGTGCAGCCGGCAGTAGACAAAGTCCGAGGTCACATCCATCAGAAGCGGCCATTCGACCGTATCCGCGCAGACTAGGGCGACGCGATATTTGCGCAAGAGAGCGACGAAACGCGGATCGATGAAGCTGTCGTGGCGGATTTCTATCGCATAGCGCAGGGGGCGCGGGCGATCGATCGCGAGCCAGGTGCCGTGGCGGACGCGCCGGTCATGATGCCGAGCGATTTCGAGCGCGGCCGCTGTATCGCGCGGCAACGATGCTAGGAAAGTCTCGATCCGCTCGGCCTCGAAACGGAAATCCGGCGAGAATTGCCAAAGGATCGGGCCGAGCTTCGGTCCCAAGCGCAGCACGCCTTGCGCGAAGAAATTCGCGAGCGCGTTCTCGGCGTTGCGCAGCTTCAGCATGTGCGTGGTGCGTGAGAATCGCCTTGTCACGAGCCGCAAGCCCGACGACCTGCCGGCGTTCTGCCGCGAAATGATCGATCTTTTTCAAGCGGCCTGAGCACGATAAGTCGCGGGAAACGCGGCCGCCGCTTTGCTAGAGTCGCGCGATGGCTTCGCCGCGGGCTTTGCCGTTCGACGCGCTGGTATTCGATGTCGGCGGCGTCTTCATCATGCACGACAACGAG
>DATGLO010000008.1:0-10093 GCA_035294105.1 Allostellaceae bacterium | reverse complement strand
ATATAGCCGCCGAAGACGCCGATGATGTCGGCGACCAGCACCAGGAGCGGCAGAGTGATGAGGCCGGCGAGGATGCGCGGCACCACCAGATACTTCATCGGGTTGGTCGAGAGGGTCGACAGCGCGTCGATCTGATCGGTGACGCGCATGGTGCCGATCTCGGCGGCGATCGCGGCGCCGATGCGGCCCGCGACCATCAACGCCGCGATCACCGGGCCCAGCTCGCGCGTGACCGAGAGCACGACGACGGTCGCCGTCGCGCTCGCCGCGCCGAAGCGGCTAAATCCGGTATTGGTTTGCAGCGCCAGCACCATGCCGGTGAAGATCGCGGTCAGGCCGACGACCGGCAGCGAGTAATAGCCGATATCGATCATCTGCCGGCCGATCAAACGGAAATAGATTGGCGGGCGGAAGACATGGCTGATCGCGCTGACGGTGAAGAGGCCGAAACGGCCGCTGGCGTTGAGAAAGTTGAGGAAGACGCGGCCGACCGAGGCAAGAAAATCGAGCATCAGCGCGCTCCGCCGCGATAGACGCGGCTGAACCGGTGGCCGAGCGACGTCAGGATTTCATAGCCGATGGTCTGCGCGGCGAGCGCCGCATCGTCGACGCCATAGCGCTCGTCCAAGAGATCGACGTAGTTGCCGGGACGCACGGTCGCGGGATCGTGGCCGGTCACGTCGATGGTTACGAGATCCATGGAGATTTGTCCGACGACGGGAGCGGGTTTGCCGGCGATCCGGGCAGCGCCCCGGTGAGCGGAAGAACGCAGCCAACCGTCGGCATATCCCATAGCGATCGTCGCGATACGTGCCGGCCGGTCGATGCGATGCGCGGCACCGTATCCAACGCTTTCCCCCCTGTCAACGTCGCGCACTTGCAGGATTTTCGCTTTGAGACGAACGACTTGGCTCATCGGATTGGGCCGGCCCGGCGTCGGGTTGACGCCGTAGAGCGCGGCGCCGATGCGCACCATGTCGAAATGGAAATCGCCGCCGAGGAAGACGCCCGAGGAAGCGGCGAGGCTCGCCGGCGCATGCGGCAAGCGCTTCAGCGCGGCGCGAAACGCTTCGAGCTGCGCTTCGTTCATCGGATGCGCCGGCTCCGCGGCGCAAGCGAGATGCGACAGGATCAAGGCGAGGCTGAAGCCCGAAAGGAGGCTCGGCTCGGCGGCGAGCTTCGCCGTCTCTCTCGGCGAGAGACCGAGCCGGGCCATGCCGGTATCGAGATGCAGCATCGCCGGCGCGCCGCCGCGCCGCGCCGCATAGCCTTGCCAGCTCGCGACCTGGCCGAGATCATTGAGGACGGGTACAAGTGCCGCTTTGGCGAAGTCCGCCGGCGCTCCCATCACGAGCCCGTTCAGCACCGCGATCTGCGCGCGCGGCAGTAGCTCGCGCAGGGCGAGCGCTTCGTCGAGCGTCGCGACGAAGAAGGTCTTGGCACCGGCGCGGGCGAGAGCGGGCGCCACCTTCGCCATGCCGAGGCCGTAGGCATCGGCCTTGACGACGGCGGCAGTGCGGGCGCCCGGGGCGACCCGCTCGGCCAGTTTCTTGAAGTTGTCGGCGATAGCGTCGAGATCGATCTCGAGCACGGCGCCGGCGCGGCTCTCGCGACGCGACCGCTGCTCAGTCGATGCCGTCGGGGAGGCGGTCGCTGCCGACGAAGTTCTCGAATTTCGTGGTTTCATGCGAGAAGCGCAGCGTCACCTTGCCGATCGGACCGTGGCGCTGCTTGGCGATGAGCACTTCGGCCGTGCCGTGCACCTGCTCGAGCCGCGTCTTCCAATCCTCATAGCGGATATTGTAGCGCTCGTCGGTCTCTTCGGGGCGCCGCGCCGGCTCGCCGCGCGAGAGATAATATTCCTCGCGGAAAACGAACATCACGACATCGGCGTCCTGCTCGATCGAGCCCGACTCGCGCAAATCCGAGAGCATCGGCCGCTTGTCGTCCCGCTGCTCGACGGCGCGCGAGAGCTGCGAGAGCGCCACGACGGGCACGTTGAGCTCTTTCGCGAGCGCCTTCAAGCCGCGGGTGATCTCGGAGATTTCCTGGACGCGGTTCTCGGTCCCGTATTCGTCGCCGCGGATGAGCTGCAGATAATCGACGATGATGCAGCCGAGTCCCTGCTGGCGCAGGAGCCGCCGCGCGCGGGTCCTGAGGCCGGCGATCGAGAGCGCCGGCGTGTCGTCGACGAAGAACGGCACCGAGGCAAGGCGCTGGCTCGCCTGCACGAACCGGTCGAAGTCCTCGTGGCTGACCTCGCCCTTGCGGATGTTGTTCGAGGAGACGCCGGACTCTTCGGAGAGGATACGCGTGGCGAGCTGCTCGGCCGACATTTCGAGCGAGAAGAAGCCGACGACCGCGCCGTCCTCGGCGATGGTCTTGCCCGTCGCGTCTTTCCCCGGACGATAGGCGCGGGCCGCGTTGAAGCCGATGTTGGTCGCCAGCGCGGTCTTGCCCATCGACGGACGGCCGGCGAGGACGATCAGGTCCGAGGGATGGAGCCCGCCGAGGAGCTTGTCGAGATCGAGGAAGCCGGTCGAGACGCCGGTCGTCTTGCCGCTGCGCTTGAAGGCGGCCTCGGCCTGGAGGATGGCGGAGGAGAGGGCATTGACGAAGGGCCGGAAGCCACCTTCGGCCTGGCCGGTCTCGGCAAGATCGAAGAGCTTTTTTTCGGCCTGCTCGATCTGCCGCGCGGCGAGCCGATCGAGATCGTGCTGATAGGCCTCGTTGACGATGTCTTCGCCGATCGTGATGAGCTGGCGGCGCAGGTAGAGGTCGTGGATGGTGCGGCCGTAATCTTCGGCGTTGATGATTGTCACGACCGAGGCGGCGAGCCGCGACAGGTATTGCGCGCCGCCGACTTCCTGCAGCGCATCGTCCTGCTCGAAAAGATTCTTGAGTGTGACGGGGTTGGCGAGCTGGCCGCGCTCCATCAGCTTGGCGATCGCCGAATAGATGCGGCCGTGGACGCCGAGCGCGAAATGCTCGGCGCGCAAGAACTCGGAAACGCGGTGAAAGGCGGCGTTATTGACGAGAATCGCCGCGAGCAGGGCCTGCTCGGCCTCGATATTGGACGGCGGCTGGCGGTATTGCAACTCGCTTTCGCGCATCGGCGTGACATTCGAGGCGGCGGAAACGGCGGGTTCCATCGCCGCGATGTTACCAAATAGCGTCGGTAACGCTATCTCGCATTCGACTCGAATGACGGGGATAACGGGGATAGGAAAATTTAAGTCGTCATTTCCGCGTATGCAGGATTCCAGGGCAAGCGCCGCGCTGTTTCCCTGGACCTTCCGCTTTCGCGGGGGTGAAGGTCTATAAAGTTAGCGCCGTTGCTATGCCGCGTGCACTTTGCTTGTCGCTTGCGGTGCGTGCGCGCGTTCCCAGTCGAACATGTAGTCGCGGGTCAGCGGCACGGTCTCGACGCGCTTGGCGATCTGCATCTGGAAATTAATGTGGCCCTGCCACCGGAACGCGACTTCCGAGCCGGCGAGGTAGAATTCCCACATCTTGCAGAAGCGCTCGTCGTAGATCGCCTTCACCCGCTCGCGATTGGCGAGGAAGCGCGCGCGCCAGTTCTTCAAGGTCTCGGCGTAGTGCAGCCGCAGAACCTCGATATCTGTGATCCACATGCCTGCCTTCTCGACCACCGGCACGACCTCCGAGATCGCCGGCGAATAGCCGCCGGGGAAGATGTATTTGCGGATCCAGGCATTGGTATGGCCCGGCCCGTCGGCTCGGCCGATCGAATGGATGAGCGCGATGCCGTTGTCGGCTAGCAGCTCTTTGATCTTGGCGAAGAAAGCCGGGTAGTGGACGACGCCGACATGCTCGAACATGCCGACCGAGACGATGCGGTCGAAGCGGCGGCCGGCGAGCTCGCGATAATCGATGAGCTCGAATTTGACGCGGTCGGCGAGGCCGCTGGCGGCGGCGCGGCGCTCGGCGACGCGGAGCTGCTCGACGGAAAGGGTGATGCCGGTCACTTCGACCCCGGCTTCCTGCGCGAGGTAGAGCGCGAGCCCGCCCCAGCCACAGCCGATATCGAGCACCTTCTGTCCGGGCTCGAGGCGGAGCTTCGCGGCCAGGTGGCGTTTTTTATTGGCTTGCGCCTCTTCGAGCGGATCGGCGGGATCGTGGAAATAGGCGCAGGAATATTGCCGGTCAGTGTCGAGGAAGAGGTTATAGAGTGTGTCCGATAGGTCGTAGTGATGGGCGACGTTCTGGCGTGATTTCCAAAGCGGATTGTATTGCTGGAAGACGCGCAGCCACCGGCCGAGGATGTCGCCGATCTTCATGATCGGATGCGGCGGCGCCAAGGCAAGGTTGCAGCCGATGAGAGCGAGGAGGTCGTAAATACTGCCATCCTCGACCGTCAGCCGGCCATCCATGAAAGTCTCGCCGAGCTTCAAGGGGCCGTTGAGCAGGAGGTCGCGCGCGACGGCGCGATCATGAAAGCGGATGGTGACGGTCTGCCACGGTTCGGCGCCGGCAAACGAATGCAGCGTGCCGTCGGAATCGATCACGCGCAGAGTGCCGCGCCTGATGATATGGCGCAGTAACGGCGAAACCAGCATCGGGCCAATCCCCTAAGCGTTTTTATCGATGCGTTTCAGCGGATATTAAACGCCAGACAGAAGGCCGCGACAAGGGCTGAATTCCGCCGTTTTTGGGGCGGGCCCGTGCTGCTGGCGCATACCCTTTTTAAAGCATCGCCAGCGGCTGCGCCTTCTTCGGCGGCGGAAAGGCCTGATCGAGCGCCGCGAGTTCTTCCTTGCTCAAGGCGATATCGAGTGCAGCGCGGTTCTCGCGTACATGCTCGGGTGCGGTCGCTTTGGGGATCGTCACGACGCCCTCGCGCGACAGCACCCAGGCGAGGGCGATCTGCGCCGCGCTGCAGCCGCGTGCCTTGGCGAGCGCGATGAGCGTGCGGTTGCCGAGAATGCGGCCTTGTTCGATCGGCGAATAGGCCATGACCGGAATGCCCTTCGCGCGGCACCACGGCAGAAGATCGAACTCGATGCCGCGGCGGACGAGATTGTAGAGCACTTGGTTACTGGCGACGGCGCTGCCCTCGAGCGCCGCCATCTCGGCCATGTCGAAATTGGAGACGCCCCAGCGCAAGATCTTGCCGGCCGCCCGCAATTGCTCGAAGGCTTCGATCGTGCCGTCGAGCGGATGGCTGCCTTGCCAATGGAGCAGATAAAGATCGAGCCGGTCGGTGCCGAGGCGTTTGAGACTTGCCTCGCACGCCTTCACCGTGCCGGCCCGGCTCGCATTCTGCGGCAGCACCTTCGAGACGAGGAACAGGGCGTCGCGCCGGCCGCCCATCGCCTCGCGCACCAGTTCTTCGGCGCGTCCATGGCCGTACATTTCGGCAGTGTCGATAAGGGTGAAACCGAGATCGATGCCGAGCTTCAAGGCCGCGATCTCGGCCGCCGCGAGATTCTTGCGCTCGCCCATCTGCCAGGTGCCGAGGCCGAGCACCGGGATCGTGCCGCCATCCGGAAAGCGCAACGTCCGCATTGCCCGGCCTGCGTATCAGGGCGCGATCAGCTTGACGCCGGGCGTCATCTGATCCGGCGGCCAGACCGCGACCCATTTGCCGCCTTGAAGCTGGCGCAGCATCGTCAAATCGACGCTGCTCGTGTGATTCTTGCCGCGAAAATCGCGGCGTCCGACCACGGTGTCGACCGTCGCCGTGTCGAGCCAGGTCGCGAGCACCTTATCGTCGAGCGAATGCGTCGCCGCGACGGCCGCAGCGAGGATTTGCCAGCCGGCGTATTCGTAGCCCGCTTGCGAATCGGCATGGGGGTAGGGCAGCTTCGCTTTCTCGGCCGCCGCGCGGAATGCGTCGGCAAGGGCCGCGCCTTCGGGGTTGGAGGTGAAGGGCGCCACGTCCTCGAAATTCGTGAGCGAGGTGGCGTCTTCGGCCGCCGGCAGGGTGGCCATCGGTCCAGACGACGGGAAAAGATAGAAGTGACGCCGCGGCCGATACTGGATCTGGCTCAGGGCCGTTAGCAGAAGATTGCCCTCGACGCCGAGAGCGCCGACCCACAACAAGTCCGGGTCGGCATCCTTTACCCGCGCGGCGATCGCGCCGAAATCCTGCGCGCCGAATTCGTAGTCGAGCGTTTCCTTGATTGTGACGCCCGCCTTCGCCGCCACCGCCTGCATGCCCTGCGCCATGCGTTGTGCCGACGGGAATTTGCTGGTCGCGATGACGATCGTCTTCACGGGCTGATGGCCGGCGCTGGCATAGAGAGCGAGCACCTTTTCGGCGAAAGCGACTTCGCTGTCATAGGAGCCGGTTGTTGCGGCAAAATGCATGTCGTAGGTCGCGAGATCGAGCTGGCCGAGGCTGCTCTGGATGAACAGCTTGTGGTAGCGCTGGGCGACGGCCATGGCCGCGAGGATCGCCGCCGTGCCGTAGGGGCCGAGGATCAGGTCGACTTTCTCGCTGGTGACCAGGCGCTCGTAGAGCGTGCGCGTGACGTCGGGCTTCGACTGGTCGTCCAGCAAAACGTATTCGACCGGCCGGCCGAGGAAGCCGCCCTTGGCGTTGATCCGCGCCACCGCGATCTCGCCGACGATCTGGTGAATGAGGCCGGTCTGCGCCAACGGGCCGGTGAGCGAGAGCGACTGCCCGATGCGCACCGGCGCGTCGGCGGCGCGCGCCTTTGCCGCGACGGCGGTGGCAGCGATCGCCGCGAGCACGGTGCGGCGGCCGAGGATCGGCATGGAAGCGGCGCGGCCGCTCTCTCGTCTCTGCTTCTCACGTTGCGGCTCTCGGCGCATGCGGTCCCCCCTTCGAAATAATCGCACTTCAGCCATCCTCGCTCCGCGTTCCCTCGAGGACAAGTACCGCGGGTGAGCCAAAAAGCGCGCGGGGAATTCCGTCAGATCTCGATCTGGCCGCCGAGCTCGACGACGCGGTTGCTCGGGATGCGGAAATACTCGGTCGCGCTCGGCATCGAGCGCTGCAAGAAGATGAAAAGCCGCTTGCGCCAGCGCCGGATGCCGCGCGTGCCGCCGGCGGCGACGACTACCTTCTCGCGGCCGATGAAGAACGAGGTCTCGAGCAGGTTGAAGCGGAACTGCATCCGCCGCAGCTGCGCCAGCGCGCGCGGCAGGTTGGGCTCGTCCATGAAGCCGTAGCGCACCGTCACGGTATGGAAGTTGTGGCCGAGATCGTGGATCGCGATGCGCTGCTCGTCCGCGACGTGAGGAATGTCCTCGACATCGATCTTCATCAGCACGACACGCTCATGCAGCACCTTGTTGTGCTTGAGGGTGTGCAAGAGCGGCGCCGGCACGATGCGGTCGTTCGACACCATGAAGACGGCCGTGCCGGGAACGCGCAGCGGCCGGTCGGGCCGCAACGTCGCGAGGAAAGTGTCGAGCGGCAGCGCGTCGCGCCAGCGCTTGGCCAAGAGCGCCTCGCGGCCGCGCAGCCAGGTGATCATGGTGGCGAAGATCGCGCTCGCGACCGCGAGCGGGAACCAGCCGCCTTCCTCGATCTTCAGGAGGTTCGCGCCAAAGAAGGCGATATCGACGCAGAGGAACAGGCCGAAGACCAGCACCGCAACGAGGCGATTCCAGCGCACGATCGCGATCGCGTGGATGAGGGCAAGCAAGGTCGTCAACGACATCGTGCCGGTGACGGCGATGCCGTAAGCGGTTCCGAGATTGTCCGAGGTGCGGAAGCCGATCACCAGCGCGGCAACCGCGACCAGGAGGAAGAGGTTGATCTTCGGCACGTAGATCTGGCCGATCTCGTGCTCCGAGGTGTGGCGCACCTCGAAGCGCGGCAGATAGCCGAGCAGCACCGCCTGGCGCGTCATCGAAAACGCGCCCGAGATCACGGCTTGCGAGGCGATCACCGTCGCCGCCGAGGCGAGCACCACCATCGGCAGCAATCCCCAATCGGGGACGAGGTGATAGAACGGATTGTCGCGCAGCTCGGGATTGTGCAGCAGCAGCGCGCCCTGGCCGAAATAATTGAGCAGCAGCGCCGGAAAGACGAAGCCGAGCCAGACAAAGCGGATCGAGCGTTTGCCGAAATGACCCATATCGGCGTAAAGCGCCTCGACCCCGGTCACGCAAAGCACCACCGCGCCGAGCAGCGCCATGCCCTTGGCGGGCTCGAGCATCAAGAGCCGCGCCGCGTAATAGGGGTTGAGCGCGAGAAGGATATCGGGGCGCTTCGCGATCTCGGCCGCGCCCAAAAGACCGATGATCGAGAACCAGACGATCATCACCGGTCCGAAGCAGCCGCCGACCCGCGCCGTGCCGCGATATTGCACGAGGAAAAGACCCAAGAGGATCGCGAGGGTGAGGGGGATGACGTAAGGGTCGAAGAGCGGCGTCGCGACATCGAGGCCTTCGATGGCGGAAAGCACCGAGATGGCCGGCGTGATCACGCCGTCGCCGTAAAAGAGCGCGGCGCCGAGGAGCCCGGCGGCGAGGATCCAGCAATGCATGCGGGTGCCGGAAGCGGCGCTGCGCAAGGCCAGCGCCGTCAGCGCCAGGATGCCGCCTTCGCCGCGATTGTCGGCGCGCATGATCACGCAGACGTATTTCAGCGTCACCACCACCATCAGCGCCCAGGCGATGAGCGACAGCACGCCATAGATCGCCGTTGGCGTCGCGCCGCCGAGGGCGTTGAAGCATTGCTTAGCCGTGTAGAGCGGCGAGGTGCCGATATCGCCGAAGACGACGCCGAGCGCGCCGAGGGCGAGGCGGTGCAGCGCGGTGCCGCCGCGCGGCTCCGCCCCGGCGGTAACGGTGTCAGCCCGAGGCTGCGTTGTGACGCTGCTCATGAATTTCTTCGCGGACGAAATGGCGCGATCACTTGCGCGCGCCGCCTTCAGCCTAAGTGGGAAGTCCTTACGGCTTCGCTAGCCGACAGGACGATCCTTTGCCGCACATAAAAATTCGATGTGGGTCGGCCACGAGAAAAATATAAATTCCATATATGTCGGCATATGTCGGCCGGTAAGCGGCGGTTAAAGCCGCGTTTTGCTATGGGAAAACTATTTTTCGCCGCGGCGAACCCTCTCGATCTTTAACGCGGAAAGGGCCTTTTCTCGGCCATGCGGTTGCGCGCCGCAGGACGGGACGAGGAGCCTCGGGTTCCATGGTCTTTCGCGACGATGATCGTCACTACCGCTGGCCGCTTCCAAATCGCAGCGCTTCCGGCGGCGAGACGGCGCGCGAAGACGCCGCGACCTCGCTGTCGCTCAAGGACACGCTGACGGAACTGGCGCTGACGGTCATCGGCTTCGCCGCGGTGATCCTGCTGATCACGGCGGCGGTTGGCGCGCTGTATGGCTGACGCCGGGGAGTACACATTATGCTCGATACAATTCTGCTCGCCGGAGGCGCGGGTTTCCTCGCTCTTTGCGTGCTCTATCTCGTCGCTTGCGATCGCCTGTGAGGAGAAGGCGATGATCTTCGATTACATCCTCGGCGCGATCGTGAGCGTCGTCATCACGGCATATCTCATCTACGCGCTCGTCAATCCCGAGCGGTTCTAACCCGCGCGTTCTCGGAGCATCCCATGACCTTCAACGGCTGGCTGCAGATCGCGGTCTTCGCGATCGCGATCATCGCCATCACCAAGCCCTTCGGCGGCTATATGACGCGCGTCTTCAACGGCGAGCGCACCTTCCTGCATCCGATCCTGCGTCCCGTGGAGCGCGGCATCTATTGGTGCTGCGGCGTCGAGGAGAGCGAAGAGCAGCACTGGCTGACCTACGGCGTCGCGCTGCTGTTTTTCAGCATTGTCGGCTTCGTCACGCTCTACGCACTGCAGCGGCTGCAACAATATTTGCCGTTCAATCCCCAAGGCCGGGGCGCGGTCGAGCAGAGCTCCGCCTTCAACACGGCGGTCAGCTTCCTCACCAACACCAACTGGCAGTCCTACGTCCCCGAAACGACGATGAGCTATCTGACGCAGATGGCCGGGCTCGCCGTCCATAATTTCGTCTCGGCGGCGGCCGGCATGGCGCTCGCCATCGCCGTCGTCCGCGGCTTCGCGCGGCGCGAGGCCAACACGATCGGCAATTTCTGGGTCGATCTGACGCGC
>DATGLO010000007.1:0-2879 GCA_035294105.1 Allostellaceae bacterium | reverse complement strand
CGATTCTGGGAATCGCCGGCCGCGAAAAAATTGCAAGAAAACCGGCCTTGGGACCCCGGAAACTGGCAAACCCAAAGCAGCGCGACGCCTCAGAAATGAGCCAAAGTCACGCGGTTCTCGATTACTTCACGAACGA
Source organism: Allostellaceae bacterium (assembly GCA_035294105.1). Lineage (GTDB taxonomy): Bacteria > Pseudomonadota > Alphaproteobacteria > ATCC43930 > CGMCC-115725 > CAIKMD01. The sequence goes on along the minus strand of DATGLO010000007.1, from coordinate 2,743 downwards.
CAAATTATCGCCTCATCTCGCCGTGAACGCCGAGCCTGCGGGGTAGCCACCAGGCTAGCAGCATGGTGAAGACGGCCAGTCCGACATTGATGAGATAGATTCTGTGGACGGCGCCGGCGAAGGCATCGAGCAACGGGGTGAATTGCGCCGGGCTGAGGGTTTCGCGCAGCTCGGGATCGAGAATGCGGCTTGCGAGATCGCCCCCGCCCGGGATGCGGTTGACCAGGGCGGCATTGACGATGCCGCCGAAAACCGCCGTGCCGATCGACTGGGCGATGATCCGCGAATAGTTGTAGGTCGCCGTAACGAGGCCGCGCTGGCCCCAATCGACGCATGACTGGATGCCGATATAAAAGCCCATATTGGTCAGCCCCATGCCCAGGCCGATGACGAAAGAGCTGACGATCGCCCAAATCGCGCCGAGCGCGGGGCTGAGCACCGCCATCATCACCGCTCCCGCGACCAGGACGATTGCGCCGAGGCTCGACGACCGGCGGTAGGACATGTGGAGGAGCGCGTGGCCGGCGATAAAGCCGCCGGTCGGCCAGGCAAAGGACATGGCGGTCAGGGCGAAGCCGGCCTGCATCGGACTGTCGCCGATCACGCCTTGAATAAAGGCCGGAAGAAAGGCCGTGATGCCCATCTGCATGCCGCCGAGCGCGCCGCTCGCCCCGTTGCCGAGGACGACGATGCGATTGCGCCAGATATCGAGCGGTAGCATCGGCTCGTGCACCCGCCGCTCCTGTATCAGGAGCAGCACAAAAGAGATCGCGGCACAGACCAGCAGCAGCGCGATCGTCGGCCATGACAGCACGGCGGCCCGCGTCAGCGCATACATCAACAGGAAGGTCGAGAGCGCCATCAAGAGCGAGCCGAGATAGTCGATCTCATGCGAATGCAGTTCGACAGTCTCGCGGAAGGTCGCCTCGAGCATCGCGACGATGAGCACGCAGAGCGGCAGATTGACCCAGAAGACCCATGGCCAGGGCCAATGGGCGACGATGAAAGCGCCGAAGACCGGCCCGACCAGCGCCGAGGTGGCAAAGGTCGATGAAATGTAGCCCTGGATCTTGGCGCGCTCCGCGGGCGGATAGAGATCGCTGACCATGGTCTGCGAGACGGTAGCGAGCGAGCCGCCGCCGAGACCCTGCACGACGCGGAAGGCGATCAGCATCGGCATGTTCCAAGCGAAGCCGCAGAGCAGCGAGCCGAGCACGAAAAAGACCAAGCCGATATAGAGCACGCGCTTGCGGCCGTAGAAATCGCAGAGCCGGCCATAAATCGGCACCGTGACGCCCTGCGTCAGCAGATAAGCGGTGAAGACCCAGCTGAAGAGCGCAAAATCGCCGAGCGCGCCGACAATGGTTGGCATGGCGGTTGCGACGATCGTCACTTCGATCGCCGAAACGAAGCTCACGATCATCGCGGCAACGAAGGCCCATCGCCGTCTTGCTGGGGAAATCGGCTCGGACAATTGCTTCTCGGGTTTTGTGATCGGCTAGAAATGGTCGGGCAGGCGAGATTCGAACTCGCGACCCTCAGCACCCCATGCTGATGCGCTACCAGGCTGCGCTACTGCCCGCCGGATCGCACGCGACTATAGTGACCGGAGACCGCACTTGCAACGCGCTGCGGCGAAAGCGGCCATGATCGAAGGCGCATAGCGGCATCTCGGCGAGCCGGCGTCGGCGCTCTTGGCCGCCGCCCGCAACGCGACGATCGCGCCCCTCGTCAGTTTCCTCAATTCGGGCATGTCGGCACGGCGCGCTCTTTTGCGATCGCTCGCCCATGGATTAGGTCGCCGCACCCGCGCGCGTCTCGTCGACGAAATGCTCGGTGCTGTCGTCGATCGCGCGGTCGAGCCGGCCGCGGGTTCCGTGAAGATAAAGAGCGCGGCGATCGTGCGCGCCGCCGGCGCGCGGCGGGGGATCCATCGCGTAGTCCACGACGCGGGCATGATCCGCCAGCAAGAGCTTCGGATCATAGATGCTGTTGAACTTCCAGAGCATCTTCAGGAAGTTCGTTTGCCCGCGCATGAGTTGGCCGGCGACCAGCCCGAGCGTACCGCGCAAAGCTTCCCAGCCCATATGCTTCTTGTTCAACACCTGCTGTGTCTCGACCAGCTCGCGGTAAAATTCGTCGAGCGGCAAAAGTGTCGGCAACACGCAATGCTGGATGTCGAACAGGCGATAATCGAGCGTTTGCAGCGGCCGGGTCTCGGTCTGCCAGATTTCGGTGCCCGGATAGGGCGTGTTGACGCTGAGATTGACGATCTCGGGGACTTCAAGGCACCATTCGCGAACGGCCTTGAAGCGCGCGTGATCCCAATCGGGATCGACGATGAGATTGATCGCGACGTTGACTCCGAGGGCGCGCGCGAACTCGAGCGCCTCGAAATTCTGTCCGAGCGGCACGCGCTTGCGATAAGCCTTGAGGCCCTCTTCGTCGAGGGCTTCGAGGCCGAGGAAGATGTATTGGAGACCGAGCTTGCGCCAGTAGCGGAACACATCTTTGTTCCGCAGCAACACGTCGCCGCGCGTCTCGAGATAATATTGCTTCTTGATGCCGCTTGCCTCGATCGCCGCGCCGATCGCATAGCCGTGACGATCCTGGATGAAGGCGACGTCGTCGACGATGAACACGCCGGGCGCTTCGATGCGGCGCAAATCCTCGACAATGCTCTCAGGACGGCGCAGCCGGTAGGAACGGCCATAGAAGGTCCAGGCACTGCAGAAGGTGCAAT
>DATGLO010000006.1:0-4091 GCA_035294105.1 Allostellaceae bacterium | reverse complement strand
AGCTCGAGCCCCGGCTCGTAATTCTTATCCGCGACGAACTCGGCATAAGCGGCGTCGATCACCAGCAATACCGATTTCGGCAGGCCGGCATGGAGCCGCTTCACCTCGTCGCGGGCGATGAAGGTTCCGGTCGGATTGTTGGGATTGGCGATAAAGACGATCTTCGTCTTCGCCGTCACCCGCGCCAAGGTAGCGTCGACGTCGAAGGTCAGATCCTTCTCGGGCACGGCAATCGGCGTCGCCCCGGCGGCGCGCGCGGCGATCGGATAAAGCGAGAAGCCGTGCTTGCCGTAGAGCACTTCGTCGCCCGGCCCGGCATAGGCGTGGGTCAAGAGATTGATCACGTCATCGGAGCCGCCGCCGCAAACGATGCGCGCGGGATCGATGCCGTGCAGCTTGCCGAGCGCCCGACGCAGCTCTGTCGAATGACCGTCGGGATAGCGGAAAATTTCCGCCGCATGCGCGTGATAGGCGGCGATGACCTTGGGACTGGGTCCGAGCGCGCTCTCGTTCGACGCGAGCCGGATCGGCCGCTCGAAGCCGGGCGCTCTCGCCTCGCCGCCGACATAAGGCGCGATGTCGAGGATACCGGGTTGGGGAATCAGCGCGGCAGCCATCATCGGCCGGCCTTCGCTGGCGCAAGATCACGCGCGCCGAGGGGCCGCGCGTAACCGCCGAGCCACCGGAAGCGTAGCTGCTTACCGGCGAGAATCCCTTGCGTGTCGTTGAAACGGGCGTCGTCGGCGTCGATCCAGCCGTCGAATTCGACCAGGAACATCGGATTGCCGGCTTGCATTTTGGCCGCCGCGAGCACCGCGGGCACAAGGCCGACGCCGCCGAGCGCCGCGAGCAGCCGTGCGCGCGACAACTCCTCGTCGGTCTCGATCAGGAAGACGCTGCGATCCTCGCCCGATTCCTCGGGCTCGATCGCGCCGACGACGAACGCATCGCGATCGCCACGCGCGCTGCCGCGCGCGCCGAAGGGCAGCCGCGCGATGATGCGCAACACCGGCGCCTCGCTGCCGCCAAGAAGGCGCCACCACGCCTCGCTGTCGTCCTGATTGGGCACCGGCACGATCCCTAAGCCGACGCGGCCGTCGCGCACCGCGCCCAGTACTTCGCCCGGCGAACGAAAGCCGGCCATCGCCGTGTGGCTGCCGTAATGATCGCGTGCCAGGTCCCAGAGGCCGGCGGCGTTCTCCGGCGCATGCACCGCGAGTTTCAGCTCCGTCTGGATGGCGATGGTGCCCGCAAGCAACTCACGCCAAAGACGCACCAGCACCGGCTTAGGAAAGGCGCCGCCATTGCGCGCCAGCAGCCGGCGAATGATCTGCGCCTCACGCCCCGGGCGCAGCGGTGGGGTGTCGTCGCGCCGCTTCAGCCGCGCGATCGTCTCGACGACCGCCGCGCGCTCCATCAGCACGTCGTGCAGCGCATCGTCGAGTTCGTCGATGCGGCGGCGCAGATCGGCAAGCGTGGGTGAGGCGGTCGACATGGTGGAGAATACCGAAAAATCGCGGGCGAGTCCGATACTTCGCCCCTGCCGTTAAAGCAAAGAAATCGTTGACAGGCTAGGCCCCTCATCCCTAGCTATGCGCCGCCTTTCCGCTGTTTTTGAGCATCACGTGACGTTCGCGACTTCATCTTCCGTCGCGGGGCTTGCCGCCCCCGAATACGACCGGCCGGGCTATCGCCTGACGGTCGCGGAGCCGCTTGCGCTCGATTCCGGCCAAAGCCTCGCCTCCTATGCCATCGCATATCAGACCTACGGTAAGCTCAACGCCGACCGTACCAACGCCATCCTCATCTGCCACGCCCTGACCGGCGACCAGTATGTTGCCGAGCCGCATCCCGTGACCGGCAAGCCCGGCTGGTGGGATGTGCTCGCCGGGCCCGGCAAGGTGCTCGACACCGAACGCTATTTCCTCATCTGCACGAATGTCCTGGGCGGGTGCATGGGCTCGACCGGCCCTGCCGAGATCAACCCCGCGACCGGCAAGCCGTGGAACTTAAGCTTCCCCGTCATCACGATCGGCGACATGGTGCGCGCGCAAAAACACCTCATCGATCATCTCGGCATCGAGCAGCTTTTTGCCGTGATCGGCGGCTCGATGGGCGGCATGCAGGTGCTGCAATGGGCCGCGTCTTATCCGAGCCGCGTCTTCGCCGCCGTCCCGATCGCGACCGCCGCACGGCATTCGGCGCAGAACATCGCGTTCCATGAAGTCGGCCGCCAGGCGATCATGGCCGATGCGAATTGGTGCGGCGGCGAATATCTCGGCAAGGGCGTCAGGCCCGAGCGCGGCCTTGCCGTCGCACGCATGGCGGCGCATGTCACGTACCTGTCGGAACAGGCGCTGCACCGCAAATTCGGCCGCAACCTGCAGAACCGCGAGGCGCTGACCTTCGGCTTCGACGCCGATTTTCAGGTCGAGAATTATTTGCGCCATCAGGGCATGACCTTCGTCGACCGGTTCGACGCGAATTCCTATCTCTATATCACCCGCGCTTGCGATTATTTCGATCTCGCGGCGGAGCATGGCGGCGTGCTCGCCAACGCCTTCGCCGGGACGAAGACGCGCTTCTGCAGCATCTCTTTCACCAGCGACTGGCTTTATCCGACCTCGGAGAACCGCGAGATCGTCCACGCCCTCAACGCCGCCGCCGCCAATGTGAGCTTCGTCGAGGTCGCGACCGACAAAGGGCATGACGCCTTCCTGCTCGACGAGCCGGAATTCCACGCGACGCTCAGAGGTTTCCTCGACGGCTGCGCCGAGCATCGCGGCTTGATGCGGCGGTGAGCTCGCGGCGATGAGTCCCGACGCTTCCACGATTGCGCCGGCGCGGGGCGCCGCGGTGCCGCTGCGCGAGGACCTGCGCCTCGTCGCCGACATGATCGAGCGCGGCTCGCGCGTCTTGGATGTCGGCTGCGGCAACGGCGAGCTCTTGTCGTTTCTCGTTCACGCCAAATCGGTCGACGGCCGCGGCATGGAGCTGAGCCAGGGCGGCGTGAATTCCTGCGTGCGCAACGGCCTCTCCGTCATTCAGGGCGATGCCGACAACGACCTGCACGACTATCCCTCGCATGCGTTCGACTACATCGTCTTGAGCCAGACCTTGCAGGCGACGCGCAATCCGCGCGAGGTGCTGCATCATCTCGTGCGCATCGGCCGGCACGCGATCGTGTCGATACCGAATTTCGGCCATTGGCGCATGCGGCTGCGCATCCTGATCGAGGGCCGCATGCCGCGGACGCCGGTGCTGCCGCATCACTGGTACGACACGCCCAATATCCATCTTTGCACGATCCTCGACTTCATCGACCTGTGCGATGAAGAGGACATCGCGGTCGAGCGCAGCCAGACGCTCGACGAGCTTGGCCGGCCCTATCGCCTCAATCCGCGCGGCCGCCTCGCCAATCTCTTGGCGGCGCAGGGCCTCTTCCTGCTGAGAGGCCGGCCTTAAGACTTCGGCGTGTGTTTGGCGAGGAAAGCGAGCGTGGTTTCGCGCGCCGCGTCCTTATGCGCGGGCGCTTTCCAGTGCCGCAGCATCTCGGCCTTGGGCAACAGCTCGGCGAGAGCGAGGCCGGCATAGGTCGGGTGCGGCTTGTCGTCGCCGGGCATGACGAGGCTGGGCGTCGCGATCTTCGGCACCGCATCGCGTTGCATGCAGTAGACGAAATCGTGGTCCCACATATTGCGGCCCAAGGCGGCGAGCGCCGCATCGTCGAGCTCGGGCCGCGCCGCTTTCAGCTCTTTCGCCCAATCGGCATAGGTTTCCTGGAAATAGGTCGGAAATTCCGGGTTGAGCCCGATCGGATTCTGCAGCACCTGCGCCGTGATCCGGGACGGCGCGGCCTGGCTGAGCATCAGGCAGAAGCTCGAGCCGATGCAGCCGCCGAGCGTGTGACAGCGCGGCACGCTGAGATGATCCAAGAGCGCGAGCTGATCTTCGGCATAGGTGCGCCAGCCATGATCCGCGGCGATCGCGCCTTTCGACTTGCCGGCGTTGCGCTGATCCATGGCGATGACGCGATAACCGGCGGCGGGCAGCACCTCGGTCCAGTCGTTCCAGGCGCGCGGCGGCCCACC
>DATGLO010000005.1:0-2283 GCA_035294105.1 Allostellaceae bacterium | reverse complement strand
CGTCGAAGCGGCGCGCGGCTTGGGCGCCGAGGATCTCGGCCAGGCCGTGATCGTGCGGCACGGCGAAATCGTCGATCGCGAAGATGCGGACGGTACCGATGCGCTGATCCGCCGCTGCGGCGCATCGGGTAAAGGGGCGGGCGCGGTGCTGGTGAAGATCGCCAAGCCCGGACAGGAGCGCCGCGCCGATCTCCCGGCGATCGGCCGCAACACCGTCATCGGAGCGCGCGCCGCGGGCGTGCGCGGTATTGCCGTCGAGGCCGGCGCCTGTCTCGTTCTCGATCGCGCCGCGGTCGCGGCGGCCGCCGATGAGGCCGGTATTTTCGTCGTCGGAATCAGCGCGTGAGCGAGCCGCCGCTCATCTACCTCGTCGCCGGCGAGCCGTCCGGCGATCTCCTCGGCGGCAAGCTGATGGCGGCTCTGAAAGAGCGCCTCGGCGGCGCGGTGCGCTTCGCCGGGATCGGCGGCGAGACCATGGAAGCGCAAGGCCTCGAGAGCCGCGTCGCGCTGCACGAGTTGGCGATCATGGGCGTGCTCGAAGTGCTGCCGCAGGCGCGGCGCATCTTCCGCCGCGTCGCCGAGACGGTTGCCGATATCGAGCGCCAAAAACCCGCCGCGCTCGTCACCATCGACAGCTCCGGCTTCACCTGGCGCATCGCGCAGCGCTTGCGCAAGCGCGGCAGCACCTTGCCGATGATCCACTATGTCGCGCCGATGGTCTGGGCGTGGCGCGCCGGCCGCGCCAAGCGCGTCGCGCGCTGGTACGACCAGCTCATGGCGCTCTTGCCATTCGAGCCGCCGTACTTCACCAAGGTCGGGCTCGCAACGAGCTATGTCGGCCATCCCGTCGTGGAAAGCGGCGCCGACAAGGGCGACGGCGCGGCCTTTCGCCGCCGGCATGCGATCCCCTTGGATGCGCCGCTCGTGACCGTGCTGCCGGGCAGCCGGCGCGGCGAGGTCGCGACGTTGCTGCCGATCTTCGGCAATACAGTGCAGCTTCTCGCGAGGAAACACCCGCATCTGCGCATCGTCGTTCCGACGACTGCGACGGTCGCCGACTATGTCGTGCGCGCGACCGAGCTGTGGCCCGTGCGGAGTATCGTGCTCCGCGGGCCGGCCGAGAAATACGATGCGTTCGCCGCCAGCAATGCGGCGCTTGCGGCCTCGGGCACGGTTGCGCTCGAGCTTGCGATGGCAAAGCTTCCGGCAGTGATCGCCTACCGCATCAATCCGCTGACCCACGCCTATGTCAGCCGCGTCGTGCAGGTCGACTACGTCAACCTCGTCAACGTGATCCTCGGCCGCGAGGCGGTGCCGGAGCTGCTGCAATACGATTGCACGCCGGAAAAGCTCGCCGCTGCCGTCGGCCGCCTGCTCGATGACCCCGCGGCGCGGGCGGCGCAAATCGAGGCTTGCCAGGAAGCGCTCAACCTGCTCGGCTACGGCGGTGTGTCGCCGGCTTTGCGCGCCGCCGACGAGGTGCTGGCGGCCATCGCGCGCAAGGCCCAGAGATGAGGAGGAGAGAAGGAATGGATACGGTCGCTCCGGACAAAGCCGCTACCGGTCTCGATACCAGCCGCTTTCGGCTGCTGCATACGATGATCCGCGTCCTCGATCTCGATAAATCGATCGATTTCTACTGCCGGCTCTTGGGCATGAAGCTTTTGCGCAAGCGCCCTGTCGAAGCCGGCCGCTATACCAATGCTTTCGTCGGCTATGAGGACGATGCGACCGGCACGGTGCTCGAGCTCACCTATAACTGGGACCAGAAAGAGCCTTACACGATCGGCTCGGGCTTCGGCCATCTCGCCATCGGCGTGCAGGATATCTATAAGACCTGCGACATGCTGGCGAAAGAAGGCGTGAAGATTCCGCGCCCGCCCGGCCCCTTGAAATTCGGCACGGCGGTGATCGCCTTTATCGAAGATCCCGACGGCTACAAGATCGAAGTGATCGAGCGGAAATAGGCTTCACCGGCGCGCGGCGAGCGTGCGGTTCTCCAGCCGCACGCGCCACCACAACAGCGCCGCGTTGAGCAGCGAGAACACGATCGCGATCGCATACTCGCGGAAAGCCAAAGGCAGCACCGCGATCTCGGCGATGACCACCGCGTAATTGGGATGACGCATGAAGCGATAGGGTCCGCTTGCGACCAGCGGCGCGTCGGGCACGACGATGATGCGCGTCGTCCAATATTTGCCGAGCGTCGCGATCACCCAGTGATGGAGGCCCTGCAGCACAACGAAGGCCGCGATCCATCCCCAAAGCGGCGTGGCAAAGCCG
>DATGLO010000004.1:0-4256 GCA_035294105.1 Allostellaceae bacterium | reverse complement strand
GGGCACGCGGCCGATCTTCTCGGCGAGCCAGCCGAAGAACAGCGAGCCGACGAGCTGCCCGGCGAAGCCGATCGAGATCGCGAAGCCGATCTGGCCTGGCGCTAGATGCCACATGCCGACGAGGACCGGCAGCGTGTAGGCGATCGCCATCGCGTCGAAGGCGTCGAAGAAGAAGCCGGTGCCGATGACGAGGCCGATCTTGCCGTGCCAAGAGGAAAGCGGGAGCCGCTCGATGCGGGCGACGATCTGGCTGTCAATGGCGCTGCTCATTGTTTCCTCCTGTCAAAGGCGCGATTTTCGTGCCTGTTCTCAATCCCAAACTAACATCCCAAATGCCGTCATTGCGAGCGAAGCGAAGCAATCCAGAATCGACAAAAAATCCCTGGATTGGTTCGGCGCCTGCGGATCCTCGCAATGACGGTGATGTTTAGACGGCGTCCAGCATCGCCACGATCTCGTCGACGGTTTTCACCTCGGCGAAGACGCGCTGCATCGTCTTGAGTTCGGCCTCATGCGTGTCGCGATGCACTTCCGCGACCGCATCGCGGGCGAGGATCATGCGGTAATTGTGCTCGACGCCGCCGCGCACCGTCGTCGAGACGCACACGCAGGTCGTGACGCCGCAGACGACGCAGGTTGTCACGCCGAGATTGCGCAGGATGGTGTCGAGCGGCGTGTTGGAGAAGCCGCCGAAGCCCTTCTTGACGACGAGATGCTCCCCGTCTTGCGGCTTCAGCTCGTCGATGATCTGCGCGCCCCACGTGCCTTCGGTGATGAAGGTGCGATTGCTCGAGAGCGAGCCGCGCGTCGCGCGCCAATAGGGGAATTGCGCGTCGGAATAATCCGGCTTCAGCACATGCGCGACGTAAACGACAGGCCGCCCGGACTTGCGGAAAGCCGCGGCGAGGCGCGCGGCGGGCTTGACCGTGCTCATGAGGAACGGCATGTCGATCTTCGCCTCGGGATTTTCGCGCGCCCGATGAGCGAAGCCGCCGTCGGGATGAACGAAGTCGTTCTGCATGTCGACGACGATCAGCGCCGCTGTTTTGATGTCGGGTCCTGCGGGCATTGGCATGGCCATCTCCTTACGTTGCGGCGACTTGCTCGCACACCGCGAGCAGGCCGGCGAGCTTGCCGCGCTCGGGAAAAAGCTCGTCCGAAGGGCGCTCGGCGATGCGGCAGGCGAGAGCGCGGTCGATCAAATCGAGATCGAGCCCTGTTTGCGGATGCGCGTGGAGAAATGCGACCGCGTCGTCGTTCGATGCCATGACGCCGGTGTTCCAGCTATAGAGAAACCGCGCCGGGTAGAGGAGCGCGCGGATATAAGGCTTGAACGTCGTATCGTCGAGCGCGGCAAACGCGTTGACGCGCGCGATCTGCTGGCGATAGGCCGCGAGCGGCTGGCCGCGCAGATAGACGCGCACGTCATCGAGGCTCGGCCGCGGCGGCACGACGCGCTCGCGCTCATAGAGCGGCCGCGCATGATCGAGATAATCGAGCCGATCGAGCGGCGGAAAGCGACCGATGGTGAAGCCGCGATCGGCCCAGAAAAGCGACAGCTTCGGCGCAAGTTTCGGCGCGCGCTCGCGCGCATGGGCGCCATCGCCTCGATCTCGGCCTGGCTCAGTCCGTCCTCGGCAACGAGCCCCATATCGATATCGCTATAGCGGTCGCTGAAGCCGCCATGGGCGAGGCTGCCGATCAGATAAACGCCGAGCAGCCGCGGGCCGAGCGCGTCGCGCCAATAATCGGCGATGCCGCGCGCGAAATCGCGCGCTTCTCCTTCATACGCCGCGCTCAATGGCCCGACTCGATTTTGGCGAGCTCGGCGCGATAGGCGGCGAGCACTTTTTCGCCGTCGGGCGTGTTCTTTGCCCAATTATCGTCCAGCGGCTCGAGCTTCTTTTGCCATGCCGCGGTTTGCTCGGGCGTCAGCTCGATGATCGTGCGCTTGTCGCCGCGCGCGATCGTGGCATCCTTGCCGGTCTTGCGCTCGCCGTCCCACCACGCGCCGAAAGCGCGGCTCTCCGTTTCGCCGGCATGTTTGTCGATCGCTTGCTGGGCTTGCGGCGACAGCGAATCCCAGGTCGCCTGGGTCATGAACATCATCGCGGTCGACGTGCCGAGGCGCGTATCGACATGATAGTTCGTCACCTCGGCGAGCTTGAATGGGTCGAACGAGGTCCACGCGACCGCGGCGCCGTCGGCCGTGCCGCGCTGGATCGCTTCGTACATATCGCTCAACGGGATCGAGAGCGGCGCGCCGCCGAGCAGCGTGATGGCGTCGGCATTCACTTTCGAGGCGACGACGAGCTTGGCGCCACCGAGATTATCCAGCGATTTGAGCGGATGCGACATGTGAATCCCTGACGGCGTCAACGCAATGATCATCAGCGGATGAAGGCCGTCGAATTCGTTGCCGAGGACACCCGCTTTATAGAGCCGCCACAGCGCTTGCGAGCCGTCGGCGGCGGTTTTCGCCATGAAGGGCAGGCTCGCGACGTCCGAGCGCGGAAATTTGCCCGCGACAGTGCTGAGCAGTCCCCACGAGATCTGCACCACACCCGTCGTCACGCGGTCGTAGTAATTGGCGACACTCGCGATCGCGGTGCCGTCGCGGATATCGAGCTGCACGACGCCTTTGCCGTCGGTGTTGATCGCTTCGGCCCAAGGATGCAGGAACTGCGTATTGAGCCGCGTCGTCGGCGCGTTGGTGGTCGCGAACATCAGCACGCGCTCGTCCGCGCGCGCCGTCTGGGTCGCTGCCAGTAAAGCAAGTAAAAGCGTCAATCGCGGCAGCGATCGCATCGTTTGTCCTCCCTCGGCGCAGCATTTTCCGCGCCGGGGGCATTCTAGCCTCCGAACGCGGCAGCGACAGCCTTCTTAGTGCTTGGAAAGGACGGTGGTATCGTGCAGCGAAAAGATCGCCGCTTCGATCAGGTTGGCGGCTTTCACGCGATGTTGGCTGAGCGCCTCGCTTCGTGCGTAACGCAGGAGCCGGTCTAGCGCGAGATAGGGCGCCAACGGTGGCTCCTGCGCGCGCTCCGCGCCAGTGGTTGCATCCTCGTCGTCGGAGTAGTTTCTCATGTTGGGTCCCATCACCCCCGCGATGGGCGGTCGTCTGCGCTAACGAACCGTCCGGTCATTCAAATCTTATATCGGGACATTTCATTCGGCAATATTTCGCCTGCACCGATGCGGGAAAGCTGCGCCGATTGCGCAAGGTTGTGTGCACCACGGGCGCGGTCGCGTTACGCCGACACAATAGAGGGTGAAACCGCGATTTCAGCAGAAACAGGTCGCGCGGAAGATGTGGCAGCAGGCTAATCCGATTCGCGCTTGAACGGCGAGAGGCCTTCTTCAAGCTCTTCCATCTCGCTTTCGACGGCGCGTTTTTCGCGCGCACAAAAATCCGCAACCGCGCGCGCGAAGCCGGGATCGCGGATCCAGTGGGCGCTGTAGGTGGGCGAGGGCAGATAGCCGCGCTGGATCTTGTGCTGACCTTGTGCGCCTGCTTCGACACGTTTTAAGCCGCGCGCGATCGCGAAATCGATGGCGCGGTAATAGCAAACCTCGAAATGCAGGAACGGGTAGTCGCCGTTGCAGCCCCAGTTGCGGCCGAACAGCGTGTCGCTGCCCAAGAGATTGAGCGCGCCGCCGATCCAGCGCGCGCCTTTGCGCGCCATGATCAGCACGATCTTCTCCGGCATGCGCTGGTGGATGAGGTCGAAGAACTCGCGCGTCAGATAGGCCGAGCCCCACTTGCGATCGGAGGTTGATATGTAGAAGCGGAAGAATACATCCCAGTGTTCGGGCTTGAGCGCATCGCCCGTCAAGGTCTCGATCTCGATGCCGCCGTCGAGCGAGTCGCGCCGCTCGCGCCGGATCTGCTTGCGCTTGCGCGAATTGAGCGCCTCGAGGAACGCATCGAAGCTCTCATAGCCGTCATTCTCCCAATGGAATTGCCTGCTCAAACGCTGCAGGAACCCCGCCTCGCCGAGCTTTTTCCATTCGGCCTCGCGCGGGAAATTAACATGCAGCGATGATACCTTGCGCGCCTTGGCGATCTCGACCATCGCCGCGATCAGAGTATCGGCGACCTCGGGATCGGCCGCGGGATGGATCAGCAGCCGCGGCCCGGTCGCCGGCGTGAACGGCACGGCGGCGAGGAGCTTCGGGTAATAGCGGCCGCCGGCGCGCTCATAGCCCGAGGCCCAGCCGTGATCGAAAATGTATTCGCCATAGGAATGGCTCTT
>DATGLO010000003.1:0-3326 GCA_035294105.1 Allostellaceae bacterium | reverse complement strand
CACCGGCAGCGACGCCGAGCTCAAAGAGGCGGAAAGCGAATACCGCATCTATGTCGCCAAAGTCCCGCAAGCCAGCAGCGACGACTATCTGATCGACCACAGCTCGATCATCTATGTGATGGGCACCGACGGCCGCTACCTCGCCGAAATGCCCGCGGGCTTGCCGCCCAAAGCGATGGCCGCGACGATAGAGCCCTATCTCTGACGATGGCGACAGCCAAGGGCCTGATCGTCGCCGCGCCGCGCTCGGGCAGCGGCAAGACCGTGATCACGCTCGGCCTGCTGCGCGCTCTGCGCGATACGGGTATTCGCGTCGCCGCCGCGAAAGCCGGACCCGATTACATCGATTCGACCTATCTGAGCGCGGCCTGCGGCGGCGCCTGTCGCAATCTCGATCCCTGGGCGATGCGGCCGGAAACCCTGGCCGGAGAGATCGACGCGCTGGCGCGCGATGCGGAGCTCGTCATCTGCGAAGGCGTCATGGGGCTGTTCGACGGCGCCAGCCGTAAAAGCGCGGGCTCGACGGCCGATCTCGCCGCGCTGACCGGCTGGCCGGTGGTGCTCGTCGTCGATGCGGAAGGCCAGAGCGCATCGATCGCGGCGCTGGTCGAAGGCTTCGCGCGCCATCGCAGCGACGTCATGATCGCCGGCATCATCCTCAATCGCGTCGCGAGCGAGCGGCATGCCGCGATTTTGCGCGACGCGCTCGCGGCGAGCGCGGTTGCGGTGCCAAGTCTCGGGGCGATGCCCCGCAGCGACGGACTTGCCCTACCCTCGCGGCATCTCGGCCTGGTGCCCGCGGGCGAGCGAGCGGATATCGAAAGCTTCGTCGCCGGCGCCGCCGCGCAAGCACGGCGCCATCTCGACAGCCGCGCCTTGCTCGCTCTCGCGCGGCCATCGCGACCCGCGGCATCTCGTGCGAGCCAAATCATCGCGCCGCTCGGCCGGCGCGTCGCCGTGGCCCGCGATGATGCTTTCGTCTTCGCTTATCCTGCGACGCTTGCGAGCTGGCGCGATGCGGGCAGCGAGTTATCGTTCTTCTCGCCTTTGGCCGACGAGTCGCCGGAGCCGGGCTGCGATGCGGTTTACGTGCCCGGCGGCTATCCCGAGCTGTTCGCGGGCCGATTAGGCGGCAATCGCCGCTTCCTCGACGGCTTGCGCGCCGCCGCGGCGCGCCGGGCCGTCATCTATGGCGAATGCGGTGGCTACATGGTGCTTGGCCGCACGCTTACCGACGCTGCGGGCACGATGCACGAAATGGCGGGGCTGTTGCCGGTCGCCACCAGCTTCGCCGAGCGCAAGCTCCATCTCGGTTATCGCCAGGTGACGCTCGCCGCCGACACGGCGCTTGGCAGTAAGGGTACCGCCTTCCGCGGCCATGAATTCCACTATGCGAGCATCATCACCGAAGGCGGCGGCGCGCCGCTCTTCACGGCCGCCGATGCCGATGGCCACCCGTTGGGCGCGAGTGGCCGAGTCGCCGGAACCGTGTCCGGATCTTTCGTTCATCTGATCGATCGCGCGTGAAGCCGGCTGAGGCTTCGGATAGACTTACGACCCGTGCCCGACTCGCTCCCAGCTTTTCCGACCGAATGGCTTTCCCGCGGCAATGCCTTGCCGCTGCATGTGCGCACCCATCCGCGCGCGCGGCGGATCGCGGTGAAGATCGGTGCCGACGGCGATACGATTGAGATGGTCTTGCCGCGCCGTTTCTCGCGCAGCGAGGCGCTGCGCTTCTTGGAGGCGAGCCGCGGCTGGATCGATTCGCGCATTGCGACCATGCCGCCGCGCATTCCCTTCGCCGACGGCGCCGTCATTCCGCTGATGGATGTGCCGCACCGGATTCGCGCGATGGGCGCTATGCGCGGCCGCGGCGCCGCGTGGATCGAAGACGGCGAGCTTCGCGTCGCCGGCGATGCGGCTTTTCTCGCGCGCCGCGTGCGCGACTTTCTGCGCGGCCTCGCCAAGCGCGAGTTCGCCGCCCGCGCCGAGGCCATGGCGGCGGCGGTCGAGCGCAAGGTCAAACACGTCAATGTGCGCGACACGGTGAGCCGCTGGGGCAGCTGTACGCGCGGCGGCAATCTATCCTTTTCGTGGCGGCTGATCTTCGCGCCCGAAGCGGTGATCGACTATGTCGTCGCGCATGAGGTCGCGCATCTCGTCCACATGAATCACGGCGTGCGCTTCTGGCGACTGGTCGACAAGCTTCACCCGGACGCGAAGCCGCAGCGGCTATGGCTCAACCGCCACCGCACGCGGCTGATGCGCATCGGCTGATCGCATCAGATAAAGCAGCAAAGCGAGGCCCGGCACGCAGGCCGCGGTCGCCAGAACGAAAAACGCCGACCAGCCGAGTCGATCGGCGAAAAAGCCGCCCGAGGAAGCAAGCACCGTGCGGGCCGTTGCGGCGAGTGCGGAGAGCAGCGCATATTGGGTCGCCGTGAAAGCGGGGCTGCAAAGGCTCGAGAGGTAAGCGACGAACGCCGCCGAGGCCATGCCGGCGGTAACGTTCTCGGTCGCGATGGTCACCGCGAGCATGCTGACGTCACGCCCCGCCCAAAGCTGCACGATGTACATGAGATTCGAGAGCATCTGCAGAGCGCCGCAGACGAGCAAGGCGCGCATCAGCCCCCCGCGATAGACCGCGATACCGCCCAAAAACACCCCGGCGATGCTGGCCCCGACGCCGAAGACTTTGGCGACGCTCGCGATCTCGCTGTTGGCAAAGCCGAGCACTACATAGAACGGGCTCGCCATCACGCCGGCAAGCGCGTCGCCGAATTTGTAAAGGACGACAAAGATCAGGATCAGCAGCCAGCGACGATGGCGGCGCACGAAATCGGCAAAGGGCGCGACAACCGCGGTCGCGAGCCAGGCGCCCGGCACGGTTGTCGCGACTTGCGGCTCGCGCGTCGAGAGGATCACGATCATGCTGGCGAGGATCAGCCCCGCCATCACCGCGTAAGCGGCGAACCAGCTGAGATATTGCGCGAGATAAAGCGCGCCCGCGCCCGACGCGAGCATGCCGATGCGATAGCCGATCTGCGTCGCCGCGGCGCCGGCCCCCTGCTCGTCCTTAGCAAGTAGTTCGACGCGATACGCGTCGATGACGATGTCCTGGCTCGCCGAGAGAAAGGCGACGAGCGCCGCCAGCAGCGCGACCCGCATGAGGCTTGCGGTGGGATCGGACGCGCCGAGGGCGAGAATGGCGAGGGCGAGAAAGAGCTGGATGAAGAGCGCCCAGCCGCGACGCCGGCCGAAGCGGCGCGTGAGCACCGGCAAGCGGACGCGGTCCATGGCCGGCGCCCAGAGGAATTTGAGATTGT
>DATGLO010000002.1:0-2599 GCA_035294105.1 Allostellaceae bacterium | reverse complement strand
GCGGGCATCGACGCGCTGAAGTGATGCGTCGCTGCGAGCGATGCATCATCCCGGCAAGTCGTAGAGGCGCGACACGGCGAAGCGGCCGACGATACCCGCGATCTCGGCCTGCATCGCCGGCGACAGCTCGCGGCGCCAGCGCCCGACCACCTCGGCGGTTTCGGCGCGCACTTGGTAGTAGCGGTCGCCGCCGCTGCGATGGATGCTGCGCGCGAGGAAGCGCGCCGTCTGCTCGTGCCAGTCGAGACCCGCGAATGCAAAAACGCGGCGCGCCTCGGCCGCCGGTGCGGCGCAAAGATCCTCGTAGCGCAGCAGCATGACGCGCGGATGTCCCGCAAGCTGGGCGAAAGCATGCTCTTGCGTGATCGCCCAATGCCAGGCGCAACGCGCGACCGGCGAGAGCCGTGCGAGACGCGCCGCATCAAGCCCGGCCAACACGGCAACCGGCTCCCGCAGAAGCGGATCGAGATTGAGCGGCCGGCTGAACTTGCCGAGCGCGAAGCCGCGCAGCCGCGACGCAATCTGACCGCAAGGATGGCGCACCATATAGACGACCCGCAGATCCGGCATCGCCGCGAGATACGTCGCGGCGCGGCCCGTCGCGTTGACGGATTTGACGACGATCTGCGGCGCCGCCGCGCGCGGCGCGATGAAATCCGGCACCGGCGCGTAGCCGAGCCGCTGGCCGAATCCGAGCGTCTCGAGCCCGCGTAGCGCGACGACGCGGCTGCGTCGCCGCAGCTCGCCGATCTGATCGCGATAAGCCTTGGCGAAGAGCGGGAATGGGCCAACCGTGCGCAAATGATGCGCGCCGGCAAGGGCATCGAGATGCGCGCGGGCCGCACGCCGCAAAAACGGAATCTCCTCGCTCGCGCAAATCGCCGGCAGCGTGCCGTCGTCGATCAGAATGTCGGGCTCGTGGCGATAAAGCGTTAGCGGATGGCTGTCGAGGATTTTCGCAAGCCAGGTCGTGCCCGAGCGCGCGGCGCCGGCCAGCAGCAGCAGCGGCCGCTCCCCGCCCGGCGCGGTCGCCGTCTCGCCGATCGGCCGACAAACGTTGCCAAAGAGGCGTTGCGGCCCGGCAAACGGCGTGCGCAACCACCGCTCGGTTTCCGATACAGACATGAACGCCCCCGCCTATCCCGCGCGAGCATTCTGCTCAAGATGAATGGATTGACATTAACCATAATCGCGCACCCCGCGCGCGGTAAAGAAAAATATGGTTAAAGGGCGGATGGCGCGGCTTTTCCGGCTAAGTGTTTCGTGGCAACGGCGCGCTTATCCCGCGCGCCGTCACTTCTCTTCAATCGCGTAGCGGAAGTCGATCATCGAGCGCGCGTTCATCGGCGTCTTCAGCATGCCCTGCTGGTAATACCAGTCGAGCGAGCCCTGAATATCGGCAACCGCGATGCGCAGTTGCGGATCGAACCAGGTCAGGCCGAGACGAATCACCGCTTCGGGTTGATCCAGGCCTTTTGCGGCGATGGCGATCATCTCGGGCGCGCTCGGCTGATCGACGCGATTGCCGGCGGCATCCAAGAACGCCGCGTCCCAAGTCGCCGCGCCTTTGCGGAACGCGGCCATGAAATGCTTCACCGTCTCCGGCCGCGCATTCGCCAGCTTCGCCGATGTGTAGGTCGCATCGCCCGGGCTCTGGCTGAGCTCGTCGGAATACCAGGCGAGGAGACGCGCATTGCCCTTGTTGACGAGCGCATAGATGTTCGGCCCGCTCTGCACCGCCGCGTCGGCCTGGCCGCCGGCGATCGCCGAGGCGACGTTCTGATTCGATTGCAGCGGCAGGAGGCGAACGTCCTTCATATCGACGCCGTGCTTGCGGAGTACGAGATCGAGCGAATATTGCAGGGCGCTACCGAGCTGCGTGATCGCGACCGAACGGCCTTTCAGATCCTCGAAGCGGCGGATGCCTGCATCATAGGCGCGGTTCGAGAGGATATAGCCGATCCCCTGAAAGCCTTTGTGTTCGCCGTTGCCCGAGCCGATGATCTTGAGGACGCCTTGATTGGCGAGCGTGAAAAAGGCCGCGGCGAGCCCCGCCGACGCGAAATCGACATCGCCCGAAGCGACCGCGACGGCGATCGGCGCCGCGGAATCGAAATGCACGAGATCGACGTCGAGCCCCTCGTTGCGGAAATAGCCTTTGGCGTTGGCGACGAAAGCAGGTGCGCTCGAGAGCGACGACACGACCGCGATCTTCACGCGATCGAGCGCCGCCGCCGGCGATGCCCCGGCGATGAGCGCCGCAAGCCCGACGCAAGCTAAGAATGCGCTATTCATCGGCTGCTCCTCCCGCACGCTTTATGGCGGCGAGATTAGCTCACGCGGAACCCGTGCGGAATGCGCGGCGCTCAGTTGCCCTCGGAGCGCGCGGGCTTGACGTTGTTTTCAAGCTCGCGCATCGCCTCGAGCAGGCGGGTACTGCGCGCGACGCTCCAATGGCTTTGCAGCAAGCGATGCTCGAAATCGAGCGCGATCTCTTGCGCGCGCGCATCGAGCGCGGCCGCCGGCTGGGTGGGGCGCGGCGTGCTGCCGTTGCACCGGCTCTCGACCAGCAGAGTCCCGCCGCGCCACAGCATATAGC
>DATGLO010000001.1:0-5332 GCA_035294105.1 Allostellaceae bacterium | reverse complement strand
TGCTACCGCTCTATTCCTTCATGCTCGGCCTCTTGACCCTGCTCGGCTTTTTCGCGATCGCCGCAGGCGTCAATCAAATGCCGCAATTCGTCGGCGCCTTTAAGCAATTCGGGGCGACCTTTGCCGCGCCGGCGATCCTGATCTGGGCGTTCCCATCCTGGTTCGTGGGGATCGCCTTCGCGGCGATCGGCATTGGCGCGCTGGTGCCGGCCGCGATCATGTCGATCGCCTCGGCCAACCTCTACACCCGCAACATCCACCGCGAGTTCTTCAACCAGAACCTCTCCGGCCGGGCGGAAGCGCAGATCGCGAAATGGGTGTCGCTGATCGTCAAATTCGGCGCGCTGGTCTTCGTCTTGTTTCTGCCGCTGCAATATGCCATCCAGCTCCAGCTGCTCGGCGGCATCTGGATCATCCAGACCTTCCCGGCGGTGATCTTCGGGCTCTACACCCGCAAGCTGAACGACTGGGCGCTGTTGTGCGGCTGGCTGGTCGGGACGCTGCTCGGTACCTGGATGGCGGCGGTGATGAACTTCAGCGCCACCTATCCGCTGAGCATCGGCGGGTGGACGTTCCCGGGCTATGCAGCCTTCTATACGGTGATCGTGAACTTGGTCGTGGCGCTCGTGCTAACCCCGGTCTTCAACGCCATGAGCTCGAAGCCGGGGACGGACGAAACGACGGCCGCCGATTATGTGACCTGAGGGGTAGAACGAAGGAAATAAGATAACTAACTGAAACTAAAAATTTAGTCTCGGACGTCGCGCATTGTGATGAGCACGAGCGAGGCGATGATGACGCCGGCAAACTCGGCGCCGGTCGCGATCTGGCCAATTAAAGCGCCAATGACCGTTCCAGCGAGGGTGACGGTTCCGATTAAAGTGGTCATGGGCCCCTCCAAAGCTTTTTGTGTGGCCAATCCGATAACGCGCGGCCTGGCGCTTTATTCACCATCGGTACAAAAAATTCAGCACAAGAGATTCAGGCGTCGATTTTCGCGGCGGCCAGGCGGGCGAGGGCCTGCGGGGTGTCGATGTCGGTTAGGACTCCATCGCCCGCCATCTCGATCTCGACCACGGCCTCGGGATAGGCGGTGAAGAGGCTGCGCGCGCCGACATCGCCACCTGCTGCGGTCATCTGGGCGAAGAAGCGCCGCGCCCAGAGCACCGGGTTGCCCCGTTTGCCTCGTCGGGTCGGAACGATGATGTCGCGCCCTTCGACGGGATTAAACGCGTTTACGAGCTGCTTGATTTCGTTTGCCGAGACCAAGGGCATGTCGCCGAGGGCAATCAAGGCACCGTCGCTCTCGGCCGGTACAGCGTTCAGACCGCACTTTAACGAGGTCGATATGCCGGCCGCGAAATCTTTGTTATTCAGGAAGGTAACCGGCAGACCTTTTAGCGCTTCCTCAACCTGCTCGGACTGATGGCCGGTTACCACCAGGACCGGCGCCAGTTCTGCGGCGAGAACCGCTTCGGCAACCCGGCAGACCATCGGCTTGCCGTCGATCGGAATCAGCAGCTTGTTCATCGCGCCCATGCGCGACGACTTTCCGGCGGCGAGGATGACGCCGGCGATGCGTGGCCGCTGCGGCGGCTTTGCCGCGGCGGCGGCGGATGGTCCGCCGGCGGCGGCACGCGGCGAGGGCCGCGACGGAATCTCGCTCAGGAGCCCGCCTACGCCCATACGCCGGATCGCCTCGGCGCCGACCGGAAGCCCGGCGAGAACACGGCGTAGGACCCAATCGAAGCCATTGACCTTGGGCGAGCGTGCACAGCCCGGCAAGCCGAGCACCGGCACGGTGCCGATGCGCGCCATCAGCAGCAGATTGCCGGGATCGACCGGCATGCCGAAATGCTCGATCACGCCGCCGAGCGCCGTTACCGCGGCGGGGATGACGTCGCGGCGATCGAGGATCGCCGAGGCACCGGCAACCAGGATCAGGCCGGCGCCGGCTCCGACCGCTTCATCGATGAGCGGGGCCAAAGCGACGGGATCGTGCGCGCAACGCTTCTCCCAATCGAGGGTGCTGCCGAGCTCGGCCAAACGGTCGCGTGTCGTCTCGACGGTCTTGTCGAGGACGCTGTCCTTGAGCCCGGGCAGGGTCGTTTGGATAAGCGCGGTGCGATGTGGCTTGAACGGCACGACCTGGAAAAGCGTCTTGCCTTTGATCGACGCGATGCAGGCGTCGAGCGCTTCGGGCCGCACGGCGAAGGGGATGATCTTCACGGTCGCGACCATCTGCTTCGCGTCGACGACGCTCGCCGGCTCGATCGTGGCGATGGTGATCGATTCATCGATCAGGTTGAAGCGATCGACCGCTTCGCGATCGACCAGGCAGAGCCCGCCGGTCTCGGCGTAAAAATTGGCGCGGCCAGTAAAGGCCGGCGTCGCCGCGACGCCGGGGCAGGAAAGCACGGCCGCGACACGATCCGCGGCTTCGTTCTCGACGATGTCGCCCGGCTCGAGCTGCGCCGCGATGACGCTGGTCTTGCCGGCGGCTTGCAGCGCCGCGATGTCCTCGGCGGTGAGCGGCTTGCCCTTTTTGAGCGCGCGCGTCCCGAGCTTGACGCTATGGGCGAGGATCGCGCCCTGCGCCTCGGCGAGCGGCGTCGCGCCGAATTTCATGCCGCTTCGCGCTCTTTCAGCCGATCGGCGCGCAGCACGGAGGTGACCTGGCCCATGATCGCGACGGCGATCTCGGCGGGCGAGATCGCACCGATGTTCAGGCCGACGGGGCCGTGAATGCGCGCAAAGTCGGCCTCCTTGAAGCCGGCCTCCGCGAGACGTTTCAGCCGCGACGCATGGGTTTTCCGCGAGCCCAGCGCGCCGATATAGAACGCTTGCGATTTGAGCGCCTCGGTCAGGGCCGGGTCGTCGAGCTTGGGATCGTGGGTGAGGGTGATGACGGCGCTGCGCTTATCAGGCTTCAAGCGCGCCAACGCCTCGTCGGGCCATTCGGTCGAGAGTTCGATTTCGGGAAAGCGGGCGTCCGTTGCGAAAGCTGTCCGCGGATCGACGACCGTCACCTTGTAGCCAAGCTCGGCCGCCATGCGCGCGAGCGGCTGGGCAATGTGGACGGCACCGACGATGAAGCAGCGCAGGGGCGGATTGAACACTTCGATGAACACGGGCCCGGCCGGCGTCTCGATCGTCATGCTCTTGTCGTCGGCAAGGGCTTTCCTTACCCCGTCTTGGATGGGGCCATCGATTTTTAGATTTCCTGTAATTTCAGTTCCTTCGATCAGGCTCTGAAGACCTGAGGTCATGTTCGTCGCAATCGCGGCCGGCTTGCCGGCGCGGCTCGCGGCGACCGCCCGCTCAAGGTACTGTAGCTTCATTCCGCGCGCTCCACGAAGACCTGGATTTTGCCGCCGCAGGCGAGGCCGACCTCCCAGGCTTGCTCGTTGCTGACGCCGAAAGAGAGCAGCCGCGGCTTGCCGTCCTTGATCGCATTCTGCGCTTCGCCGATGACCGCGCCTTCGACGCAGCCGCCCGAGACCGAGCCGAGGAAGCGGCCGTCCTGGTCGACCGCCAGCTTCGAGCCGACCGGCCGGGGCGAGGAGCCCCAGGTTGTCACAACGGTCGCGACCGCGACGCCTTTGCCCTCGGCCTGCCATTTCCGTGCTTGATCCAGGATTTCCTGATTGTCGTCCATGTTCACCCCGCTTCGCGCCAAGCCGAGGCCGCCTCTAAACGCCGCGGCCCGGGCCGGCTCAGTGCTTTGACCAGCTCGGTGATGCTGTCGAGATTGTGCACCGGCCGGAACTCGTCGACATGAGGCAGAATCGCCCGCATGCCTAATGATTTGGGTGCAAATCCTTCGTAGCGCAACAAGGGATTGAGCCAGATGAGGCGCCGGCAGGATTTATGCAACCGCTCTATTTCCTGGGATATACCGGCGCCGGCGTCCCTGTCCAGCCCATCGGTTATGAGGACGACGATCGCGCCCTGACCCAGGACGCGCCGCGACCAGTTCTGGTTGAAATCGGCGAGGCATTGGCCGATGCGGGTGCCCCCCGACCAGTCCTCGACCGCCTGCGCCACCTTGTCGAGCGCAACGTCGATATCCTTGTAGCGCAAATACCGCGTGACGTTGGAAAGCCGCGTGCCGAAGAGGAAGGTGTAGACGCGGTCGCGGTCGTTGGTCACCGCATGCATGAAATGGAGGAAAATGCGCGAATAGCGGCTCATCGAGCCGGAGATGTCGCATAGGATCACGAGGGGCGGCGGCCGGGTGCGCGGCTTTTTATGGCGCAGCGCGATCAACGCACCCGAGCGGAGCTGGGCGCGCATCGTCGCCCTCAAATCGACGCGGCTGCCATTCGGATCGGGCGCAAACCGCCGTGTCTTGAGATCTGCGAGGGGCAGGGCCATGCGCTCGAGCGCCTTCTTTGCCCGCTCGACCTCCTCATTCGACATTTTCTCGAAATCCATTTCGCGCAAGGCTTCCTGCGCGGAATAGGTCATCGCGGAATCGAGCTCGATCTCGGTCTCGCCTTCCTTGGCCTTGTCGCCGTCGCCTTGCAGCGCTTCGGCGAGGCGGCGATTCATCTCCTCGCCTTTTTCCGGCTCCGCGGGCGCGAAGCCGGGCAGCATCAGGGACATCATCTTCTCGAGCAACTGGGGATTGCGCCAGAAGATGTGGAAGGCCTGATCGAAGATCTCTTCCTGGTCGTGCTTCGTCACGAAGACGGCGTGGAGCGTCCAGTAGAAATCCCGCCGGTCCTCGATGCCGACGGCCTCGACCGCCTGCAGGGCGTTGAGCACCGCGCCGGGGCCGATCGGCATGCCGGCGGCCCGCAAGCAGCGCGCGAAATACATGATGTTCTGATAGAGCCGCCCGCCGCGCTCGGGCAGCTCGCCAAGACCTTCCATAGCGCTGTTTTACACGCCGCCCCGGGAAGGCGGCAAGGCGGGCGCTTGCCGCGACCGCGGATGTTTTAGACGTGAACGCCTTTCTTCGCCGCGATGAATTTGCGGTTCATGGCAATCCGGTCCTCGGCCGAGAAATGTTCTTTCACGTCCGACCAGACGTTGCTTTCTTCTTCCTCGACGTGATGCTCAACGAGCTCCTTGAGCACTTTGGCGCCGGCGCTGAATTCGGGGGACGTGGCGTTGTCGATCTTCTCGAGCGTCGCCAACATGACGTCGCCGAGCTGGTGCTCCATGTAGCCTTCGCTGCTGTCGGTCTTCGCTTCCTTGTCTTTGATGCCGTAAATCGCGTTGTAAACGACCTTTTCCTCGGCACGGAGATGCGGGACGAGCGCCGATTTGATCTCCCGCAAGATCGCTTTCCGCTCGGCGCCGCGATCGCTTTTGACGAGCTGCG